>JAJYVB010000002.1 GCA_021792265.1 Deltaproteobacteria bacterium
TCGACGTGTTCCGCAGCAGTGCCGCTCGTTCGGGTGGAAACCATCGTGTGCGCGCCGTGCGTCTGCCCGCGCGCCGGCTGAAGCTTAACGCCTCGGTGCAGCTCAAGCGCGTATTTGTCCACCACGTCGAGCTTCGGAATTTCGCTTGCGCTATCAACGGACGGGGCACCCGATGGGAAGTCAGAAACCTGTCGGCCCGCGCGCTGCACGGGAGGCTCAAGATGCGCGCGGCGTGGGATGCGCGAACCGGCCGCGTATACGTCACGGCCAATCTCTACCGGATGAACATTCAGAGGCTGCTTGCGCGGCTTTCGCGCAGCAGCCAACCGCCTGTGTCGGGTGAGCTAAGCGCCAAGCTCAACGCGGGGCTGGCACTCATCAGCGGAAGCCAGCCGCAGCCGCTATGCGGCGATTCAACGATTATCATGACGAACGGCACCCTCGGAAGAGTTCAATTGCTTTCGGAAATTGTGCAACTGGTTAGCGTTGCGAGCTGGTTGCGGTTCCAGGCCCCGGACCTCAACACGGGCATGCCGTACGACCGGATTATAATTCAGACCGCGCTGACACCGCACGCTCTAGAGGTTCGCCACCTACAGCTTTCCAGCGACCTGCTGGGGCTCGCGGGACACGGCAGGATCGCCCTGCCCGACCGGACGCTGGACCTGCATGTCCAGGCGCTACCCTTGGCCTCGCTGCGCTGGCTACTAAGCCACTTGCCGCTTGCGGGCGCGCGCCTCGGCAAGGCTCTCAACCGCATCTTCGCCGTGAGAATCCGGATCAGCGGACCGGCCGCCGCACCAAATGTTTCACCGGAGCTATTCAGAAATCCGCTTGAAGCGCTCACCGACGTCATCGAGCTGCCACTGGACTTTGTGCCCGAGTCTGACCTTCCGAGTGACGTCATGTTCAAGCCGCCGCGCACGCTGAGCTACCGGAAAAACTGCTCGCCGTATCAATGGTGACTGGCGAGCCTAGATGGGGAAAAGCCGTGGCACTCGCGTCGCAGGTCAAAACCGACGGAAGTCTGGATGGCCGTTGAACGCAGCGATGGAAATCGAAGCGACAAGTTGTTCGCCGACGTCCAATGAAACAGCTGAAGCCTCCCAGCGGCGTCCCATTGAACTACTCGCGGCGGGTGAAACCGGTTTCGTACGAGCCTCGATTCGTTTTGACCCTTCAAGTGCATTGTTAATTCCGCGAATGGCCGCCAGGCAACGAATCGGTGCGAATAAGCATAGCGTGCATCTTGCCGGGCGCCAGACTTAGCGGCGGTTAGTGGTACGATCCCTGGCAACAGGCTTCGGTTCACAAGTGTCAGTGATCGGGACGCGGCGAATGAAATCCAGGTTGCTTATGGCGGCATTTATTGCCGCCAGCGCGACGTTCGGATGCAGCGTTCAACAGCAGGCGGCCAGTGCCCCGCCGGCAAAGCCGCTGTCAGTGCGGCCCTTGCCGTTCAAGGGCAAGCTGGTTGACGGCGACCCGCGCGAGCTCCCGCCCGCGGTCGCGATGTCGCTATCCAGTACTTCGCCGGTCTCCTTTATGTATCGTGAAGAATTGACCCACGATGAGCATCATACCCCTCTGATCCTCTCCGCACTGAATCCGGCCACCTATGCGGGCTATCCGCTGGGAGAGTATGGCGTTACCGCGTTCGCCTCGCTGTCGATCCTCGACGGCAAGCGGATTCTGGGCGATTACGTCGCGAAGATTCACGTTTCGGAGCCTTACAGTCTCTACGCCGCGCCAACGCACGCGCAACTGGATCGGTCCGCGCGTGCGGCCGTTCGCGAGAAGATCGATGAGAAGCTGTACCGCGATGCCGACCGACTGGCGCAGGCCCTCACCAGCAGCGCCGGAGTATCGGCTGACGGGGCCGGCCGATGAATCGTGCGTTTGCGGTAGTCCTGCTGTCCGCCGCCCTTCTCGCGGCCGCGGGATGCGCGGTGCAGGGAAGCCGTTTCGTGAGGGTCTACACGCCTCCGGACGAAGCCGTGATTTACGTGTACAGGCCGTATAGCTATGCGGGCTCGCTGCTCGATCCGCCAGTGACCTGCGGCAGGGAGACCGCGCGAATCGGCCCCGGAGGCTACTATGCGTTCGTCGTTCCCGCTCGGCACGTCGTCTGCACCGTGCAGGGAGCGGAAGCCACCGACGAGGTCGAAATCGATCCGCAGCCGCGCGTTCATTATCTCAAAGAGGAAATCGGGTGGGGCCTGCTGCGAGGCCATCCCCACCTCAATCCGATGGACGCCGACAAAGCTAACGTCGAGATCCAGACCTGCTGCGTGCAACAGCCTTAGCAGCCGCGCATTTTCTCAGGCATCTGCTGCACCGCCTGCTGGGCAAGCTCCTGATGGTAACGCACGGCGGTTTCATGCGGCGATACCGCGGCGTCTTGAGCTTGCCCATGCGGTACTTGCGAAAGGGGGATAATAGCGTGGTTCTCGGACTCGTCCCTGCATGGCGAACCTGAGGGGCCGACAAAAAAGCCTCAAACTTTACATCGGTAGCGCGAACGACCGGCTGACACCAAAGTGCTCGATCGTTCTAACTGCGTGGCTGCGCGGGTGCCCGCCTAAGATCGATCCGTGCAAGCGGGAGTTCTCTGGCCCGCTTGCCGGTCGCCGCGTAAATGGCGTTGCAGAATGCTGGGATGAAGGGTGGGACGCCCGGCTCGCCGACGCCGCCCGGCGGCGCGCTGCTTTCGACGATATGGACATTCGTTTCGAGTGGAGCATCGTTGATCCGTGCGACGGGGTAGTCATAGAAGTTAGACTGTTCAATGACACCGCCTGTCGCTGTAATCTCGCCGTTGCGTGCGACGCTGGTCCCGAACACCGCAGCACCTTCGAACTGCGCCGTCACGAACTGCCGATCAACCACCTGGCCGGCGTCCACCGCCATGTCGACGCGCGGGATCTTAATCCCTCCCTTCTCGCTCACCTCCACCTGAACCACTGCCGCGACATAAGTCACGAAGCTGCGATGCACCGCGACGCCCCAGCCAACACCATTCCCGGGCTTGCGTTTTGCCCATCCTGACCTTTCCGCCACCAGCTCCAGAACCTGCCGCAAACGCCCGGTGTCAATCGGGTAGGCCTTATACGACGCGCCATAATTCGGATAGTCCGCGCCATTAAGGTCTAGGATCCTTGCCGGACCTATCAATTCTAATAGATACTCGACCGGATCGCGGCCGGCCGCGTGCGCCAGCTCGTCGGCAAAAGTCTGTACACCGAAAGCGTGGTAAACATTCGCCACCGACCGCAGCCATCCGATGCGCACATGCGCGCTTGCCGCACCGTTCTCTATGCGCAGATTAGGTAGATTAAAGGGAATATCGGTCCATCCTTGCTGCAACTGTCCCGGGGCACCATATACGGCGCCTGTCTCGAACAGCGATGCGATTGGCGGAAAGGTTGAGCGCTGCAGCCATGCGATTGGCCGGCCGCTCGGTTCCAGCGCCGCCTCCATGTGCATTGCCGCTGCGGAGTTGTAGTAGTCAAACTTGATGTCATCCTCTCGCGACCAGGTAACCTTTACCGGACGGCCTGACACCTTCGAGAGATATGCCGCCTCGACAGTGAAATCGGCCATCGATTTGCGCCCGAAGGCGCCACCGAGTCGCGTGACGTGACAGGTCACATTGTTGGCCGGTATATGAAGCTTCTTCGCAATCGTCCCACGCACTGTCATTGGGTCCTGCGTCGGTGCCCAAACCGTGACGTGACCGTCGCGGTATTCGGCAAGCGCCGCTGGAGGTTCCATCGGAGCATGCGCCAGCAGCGGCACGTAGTAATCCGCTTCGAAGGTCTTACCATGCTTGGCGAATACGGCGGCGACGTCGCCAATATTGCGGACTACCCTACCCTGTTTGCGCGAAGTTTCTGTCAACTCGTTGTGATATTTTTGGGAATCGTAAGCCGCGTTGGGGCCATTTTCCCAGTCAACCTTCAGCTTCTGGCGACCGCGCATCGCTGCCCAGGAATTGTCGGCCAGCACCGCAACTCCGCCCAGTGGCTGATATGCAACCGGCGGCACATAGGGTGGAATCAACACGACCTGGCGAACGCCCGCGACCCGCAACGCCTCTTTGTCGTCGTACGACTTGGACCTTCCGCCGAAAACCGGAGGCCGTTCGACCGAGGCGTATAGCATTCCTTCGAGGTGTTGATCGATTCCAAACAGCGGCTGTCCTGTACACAGGCCGACCAGGTAATAATCGGCAACCGCCTTTCCAATATACCGCCAGGCACTTTTTGGTTTGAGCTGCAGCCTGGAACTGACGGGCACCGCCAACTTCGAGGCCGCAACCGCCAATTGTCCATAGGTGGCCTTCCGGCCTGACCTGCGATGAATGACGTTACTCAGTTCGGCCTCGCACTCGGCGGGCGCAACGCGCCATTGGTTTGCTGCTGCTTCGATCAGCATCATTCTCGCAGCGGCCCCGCATTGGCGCATCAGGTCGAAGAAACTTCGTACCGAATGCGAGCCGTCGGTGTCCTGATCGCCGTACCGGGGGTCGCCGTCAGCCTGATGAATTCTGACCTTCGTCCAGTCGGCGTCGAGTTCTTCAGCGAGAATCAAGGGAAGAACCGTGCCCGTCCCGGTACCCATCTCGGAACGTGCCGCAACGATCGATATTGCGTCGTTCGGCTCGACCGCAACAAACACGTTTGGGCGCAATACCGCATTTTTGCCGTCAGGCCGGGCGAGCGACACACTCGCCCACAGAGTCTCGGGCGCCACCGACGCACCGACCACCAGTGCGCCGGCGGAGAACATGCCGCGGATAAACGCGCGGCGGCTCACATTGTATAGCTGCCTCATACCCGGCCCTCCGCCGCCGTCTTGATCGCGGCGCGGATACGTTGGTAAGTGCCGCAGCGGCATATGTTTCCGGCCATCGCTCTGTCGATGTCCGCGTCCCGCGGTCTGGGATTGCTTTTGAGCAGCGCCGCGGCTTGCATGATCTGTCCGGACTGGCAATAGCCACACTGCGGGACGTTCAGTTGAATCCATGCCTTTTGCACCGGATGCAAACCGCTACGCCCAAGTCCCTCGATAGTGGTTATCGTCTCTTCCGCGATAGTCTTCATAGGCGTTACGCACGAGCGAACTGCCCGGTCGCCGACATGTACGGTGCATGAGCCGCACAGTCCAACTCCGCAACCGAACTTGGTTCCGTAGAGATGCAGCTCGTCGCGCAAATACCACAACAGCGGCATCTCGGGATCGCCATCGAATTTTCTTTCAGTTCCGTTCACTTTGAGATGAATCATCGGCCTTTCCGCTTTCTTCAAACGCGGCTCGCTTCATGAATGCGTTTCGGGCCTGCTTTTGCTGAACCGCGCACTTGACACATTGAACGACGACCTTGAACTGGTCATTTACAAGCACCAGCTTGCCCCCATCGCTGGTAAAAAGCCCACCGCCGGTCCGTTCCAGTTATAATTGTAGCAACCCACTGGTCGCTCCGCCCCTCTAACGCCTTGGAAAGCGGCGGTCGAGGAGGCTTGAGCGCTGCTGTTGGCGGACCGCGACCCATGCCGTTCCATCCGTGACACAAAGCGCATCCTTGCTCATGAAGCGCCTGACCGCTTTGCGCTGCGGCATAGTGAGACCAAACGGAGCCTCGCGACCTTTAGGTGGCGCGAGAAGTCCGATGCCGGCCCGTCCCCGCTTGTTCAACAAATCTTATCCCGTGCTTGACGAGGCCGTTGGCACCTTTAAGGCTCTTGACGAACGGGAATTCGTCTCCAACAACCGTTTGCCAAGATATTAGGAATGCTTATTAATTAGGTCAGATCAACAAAGGCTGCGTGATGCAGCGATTGGTGGGTCCGTCGCACCCCATGCTGGACCAAAAGCGCCGCCGTCGGCTCAGCGCTTTTGCGCACACCCGCGACAGCAGACCGCGCTCGGTGAAGCCTAGGACGCCGGGAATTTCGATTGCTGGCTGCGGGACAGATCGAACCTGTTCACGACGGCCGATTCTCTTTGAACAGACGCACGAATTCGGCAACCGCCACCTGGGCGAATTCGGGAGTGTAGAGGTCCAGGTCAACTTCTCGGATGCGGTCTTTGTGCCGGAGGTTTTGCCTCAGATGCTCAACGAAGACAGCGTCGGTTTCCGGTTCGTAAAGCGGACGGCCTTCTTTGTCCAGCGATGACCAACCTCTAAGTGGAATCAGGAAAGTGAAAGGCCCTTTGGCCTGGTTCAAGCGCTCGGCAATTACCGCGGCCGCCCGCCGAAGTTCCTCAGGCGTGGTGCGAACCTGGACCCGCAGTGAATCCATCGCATACTGGCGCCGATCGCGGGTTGCCGCGAGTTTCTCCTCGTTACCGCCGTAACTAAGATGGTCAAGACCGCACGGAGCAAGCACCATCGGTATGCCCGTCGCCACAGCCGCCATCAGCCGCTCGGGACCGGGATCACGGTTGCCGCCGAACAGATGCTCGACGATGCCGCCGGTACATATATCAAGTACACCCTGGAAGGCGCCGTCGCGAATCATTTCCTCCATCGCCTTGTCGCCCTTGCCCTGCGCGTGGCAGGGAACGGGAGTAAAGCCGGCTTTCTCCAGCATGCCGATTGCGGCTTGGACCGTCATTTCGCCAGGGCCAAACGAGGTTACCGCAACCAGCGGCTTTTCGGATGTGAAGCTTACTCCCTGGCTCATCTCGACCATTCCGCATATCGCGCCGACCGCGTTGATGACCTGCGCTTTTAGGAGCGGGTTCATCCTGACGATGTCGAACACGGTGTGGTGCATGGTGATGTCGCGGGTACCGACGTACTTGTCGATATAGGCCGGATGTGCCGCCATTGGCGATGCCATGACCTTGGGCATGCCAAACGGCAGTTGTTTCATGATGCTGGTCGAGACCAGGGTAGAGGTGCCGCCGCCGACGCCGAAGATGCCGTGGACTTTGCCTTGCTTAAGCAGATCCCCGACGATAGCGACGGCGCCGCGAATCTGATTTTCGGTGGCTAGGTGCCGCTTGACCCGGTAATATTCACGCACTTGCTCGATCGGCAGGCCGCCGCGGCGGGCCACCTCTTCACAGGTGATATCGCCCGCAAAAGGCGGCGGCTCCTCCATGCTGAAGTCAAGCAAATAACAGTCATGTCCACGGCCGCGGATAAGTTCCTTGACTATCGCGATATCTTCGCCGCGGGTATCCAAATTGCAAACGACAACAATTCCTTTTCGGCAACCTTGAGGGGTTTCTCCATTACTGCCGGTCATAACCGGACCTCCGAATTCACGCTGGCGCCGGCACACGAAGCCAACTTCGCCGTTCGCACACGCGAAGCAGGGAGCAAGGCCCATGCCAGCCCGAGAGCCCCTTTCTTAATAGTATTCTAGTGGGTTGTACGAGCGCTTGACCAAGAGCTCTACGTAATTTGACTATATCGTCAATTTTTGGCTCGCTGCTTCGCAGATTAGGTTGAACGGAACGGGGGGCTAGACCGGCTGCCGCTTGCGCAACCGATAAGCCAATTGAGGTCGCGTGACACCGAGCAGGCGTGCAGCCTTCGACAGATTGCCTTTGCAACGTGCCACCGCTTCCTGCATCAGCTCGGTTTCCACCTGTTGAAGAGGAGCGGGATGATTTTTCAAAAGGTTGTCAAGAAGTGACGGCGGCGAGGGAAGCGCTTGCGAACCGGGCGGCTGCGGGGCCAACTCGGCCGTCGCGCCTTGCGAAAGCTCGCCATTCACCAGCCGCATCATCAGGGAAGACAGCCGATCCCCCGACGAGAACAGGTGAGCAACATCGATCATCCCGCCGTTTTCGACCAGGATTACCGCACGCTCAATAAGGTTTTCCAGCTCGCGGATGTTTCCAGGGTAATCGTATTCGTACAGTGCGCCTATGGCGCTTTCAGTGAAGCCGGAAACCGCCTTGCCATGTATGGCTGCGAACTTTTGCAAAAAGTGCTCAACAAGCAGAGGGATGTCGTCGCGTCGTTCGCGCAGCGGCGGAATGCGAATCGGAAAAACGTTAAGGCGATAAAGCAGATCGGCGCGGAATTGGCCGGAGTCGACCGCCATCTCAAGATCGGCGTTTGTCGCACCTACAATTCGCACGTCGACGTGGCGAATGGTGGTGTCGCCGATACGCTCGATTTCCTTTTGTTGAATAGCACGAAGCAGCTTGATCTGGGCAGTCATGGTGAGCGTACCGACTTCGTCGAGGAACAAGGTTCCCCCAGCAGCACGCTCAAAACGGCCGGGACGTGACCCGCTCGCACCTGTGTAGCTGCCCTTTTCGACGCCGAACAGCTCGGACTCGATAAGGCCTTCGGGAATGGCGGCGCAGTTGACCGCGATGAAAGGCTTTCCGGTGCGCCGGCTGCGCCGATGAAGCATGCGCGCGAACATTTCTTTGCCAACGCCAGTCTCGCCCAGCAGCAGCACCGTGGCCTCGGTCTGTGCGACCTTTTCGACCATGTGGCAGACCGACCGAAAGCCTACCGAGGTACCTACTAGGTCGGCCTCTTCGGTGGTCGCCTGCAGTATCGTGCAGACCGGTGAAGCCTGACGCCGACTTGCCTCAGCCCGCGCTCCCAACAACCGCGTCCCGTTGTCAGGCTGCAGAGCCCGCAAGTCATCTTCGGAAGCGTTCCACTGCCCGATTGGGCGTCCAATCACGCGGCAACAGGCGCTGCCCATGGCGCGGCATTCAACTTCACGGAACGTAATCGTGCGCCCCATAAAGCCGGTTGCATAGCCGCATATGTAGCCCAAATGCATCCAGCACGCCGGTGAATTCGATAGGCCGTAGGCAGCAATGTGAGCGTCTACCTCGAAGGAGTCGTGCCAGGTGAACTCTCCGCTAAAGCGGCCGGTGGCCGGATCGAGGTCGAGATGCACCGGCTCCAGCGCCGCCGTGCCCTGGATCGCCCGCAGCTGCGGGCCGACCAGGAAGGCGTCGCGGGTGGAATGGTGTGGACGCAGCTTGCGCGCCAGAACCGCGTCGCGCGATCCGGAGTTGTAACCCATCCGCGACAATAACCCGCGTGCTTCGTCCATTCCCAAGCACTCGATTAGTTCGCGCCGCAGCGCACTAAGGGTGGATACGTGCATCAACGCCACGCGCTCAGAGTCGAGCCAAATGCGGCCTTCCTTCAGGGAAAAACGCACACGCATGGCCAAGTCGTTGATCTCAGGCTGGCTCCGGTCTTCATCCGGCTCGACTTCCATTAGCCGACCGGTGGTTAAGCGGCGACGTATCGGTTTGTGCAAATCCGTTGCGCAGCGGGGAGGCATGTTCGACATTTTTAAAAAACGGAGAATGTGACCCCCTTTTTACCAAATGATCACATTCGCGTTAGCTCTGATACGAAAACTTCACCAAATTGTCAAGAAGAAAGATTCGACACGTGCTGACTCCTTTGGCTACACCTAAATAAAAGCAGGCCTGTGACTGCGCAAAACCCAGAACCGGCGGGCATTCTGCGTCTGGCACGGCGGCTGCTAAGTACGCTCCACTGGCGCGGTTCAAGCCTGGCACTCTCCGGATTCCTGATCTCCCGTGACCGTGCCCACGCACATTGGGGGTGCGAACAATCAGCAAAGGAGAAGTCAATGGATCCCACGAGGGCGCTGGGGGCGTCGAAACGCAAGGGGACTGCGGAATCAAACTGTGCAATTGATGGCGAGATGAGCTTGCAAATCACAAGAAAAGCAAGCGAGCGAGGCTTCGATAGCGAGCCGATTGGGAGCACCGGCAACTCGCTGTGGTTCAGCAATACACAAAAGATAGCGAAACAATGGGTGAGATCGCCAGCAATCGCGGCATCGATATTACTCATTTGGCTAATGTCCCTCCTGCCGGTTGCGGCGGCTGCAGAGTCCCCGAATCCCGTACCGCCAGGAACCGTTATAACCAGAACGAACTGGCAGCAGTACAAGCAGTATATGACCGACGGCATGCAGGCTCTGTTCGCCGGCACGTCCTTCTGGAAGTTCCCGCCCGATTTCCAGGTTGTGGTCGGCCCTACGCACCATTATCCACGCCCGCCACTGTTTCTTAAGGAAACAGCTCAATACGCCAGCCAGGTTAAAATCGTAGACCTCCCTGACGGCCGACACACTATACGCGACTATGTAGCCGGACTGCCGTTTCCGGATCCGAAGGAGCCACTCAAAGGCTGGAAGCTGCTGGTCGATGACTGGTACACGTACGCACCGCACATTTTGTGCAACGATGCCTGCGGCTTCACGTTTGTAGACCGATTCGGGAATATCAGCCGCGACCAATGGTGGTTCGTCCAGCGGATACAAAGCCACATCGCGGATCCAGGTTATTCGACCGTTGAAACGCCTGGTACTTTTATGACCGCCAACTTCTATATTGTGAGCCCCGAGGAGGCGAAGTATACGACACTGCTGGACGTATACTACGAGCCGATGGAACGCACGGAAAACAGCTTCCTCTTTATCCCGGCCTTGCGCCGGAGTCTCAGGCTGTCGGTCGGTGCTCGTTGCAGCCCGGCGCTTGGCTCCGACTTCACCATCGACGATACCCGCTACGGTGCTTTCAACGGAAACCCATCGCGTTTTGATGCTACGTTCGTCGGTGACAGGTCTGTACTGGAGATGCCCGATCCAGACAATCATCTTTCGGGCGACGACACGCACTTCTACCAACCGCTGTTCTTTCCGAAACCGGAAGTGGGCAAGTGGGAAGTGCGGGATTCCTGGGTTATTAACGCAAAAAGAGTACCGTCAGAGCGCGCTGGATATTGCTACGGCTCGCGGGTTTTGTATGTCGACAAGGAAGCCTACAGCGCGATCTGGGCGGAGCTTTACGACTCGCAGGGAAAACTCTGGAAAATCGACTACGACCCGCAGGGGCAGGTCAACGTCCCCGGCGTTGGAAGGGAATGGAGCAACACGGGATGGGGCGTGATGATGGACGTGCAGAACGCGCACCTGACGCGGGTCCATCTTTCCGGCGCAGGCAGAGGGCGCCAGGCCAACTCCAACTGCCGCAACCTTGACGGCCACGATTTTACCAACCTCGATCGATGGTCGAGCGTTCGCGGTCTTGCCGAGATCGTGCGCTGAACTTGACGGAGAGCGTTTTGAGTGCCTATCGGAAGATGTTGGAGCGCAGCAAACAGACCCGCGGGCCGTGGCGGCGAGCGGTCAGCGCGTTGAAGCGGCTCGCGGTGGGAGCAGCCTCCGTAGTGGCAATTACCGGAGCGGCGGCGGGTGCGTCGCAGGCAAGGGCGCAGGCTGCGGGACAATGGCAGAGTCCGGCGCAAGTTTATCAAAAGGTATGCGCGTACTGCCACGAAACCGGAGTCGGCCCTCATATACGCGGACTTTTCCCGGCGAAGTTTTACGCGCAGGTCGTTCGCCATGGGATGGCTGCTATGCCGGCGTTTCGCCCGACTGATATCGACGACGCCACGCTGCAAAAACTCGGTGAATGGCTGGCCACACCTCCGGCTCGCGCTGCAAATGACCGAGGAAAACAGTGACTATGGAACGGCGCGCTGTGCTGAAGGGTATGGTCGCGAGCGGCATTGTCGCTGCCTGCTCGCGCCTGCCCCTTGGGCTTGCCACCTCTTACGCGGCGCTTGCCTGCGCTGGTCCATCGTTGCTGCTTGTCGATGACCATAGAGAATCTGCCGATTTTGCGGCAGGCGCTGCCTCCTGTCTGCCCGCGCGAAGCGAGACGGTATCTCTCGACCATAGTTGGCGTCCCTTGACGGCGCTGGTTGGCGCGTCAAGGGCGCGAAACATGCTCGGCCTGGTTTCCGACGACAAGGGCGTAGTGCTCTGCGAGCTGTTGCGCAGCCGTGGAGCGCGCTTCGTAGGTCTGGGTCAACACATCATTGGCCGTGAACGCGCCTCTCATGCGCTTATGGTCGAAGACCACGAATTGAACAACGCTCTTGCCTCAGCGCTCGCCGAGCGGAGATGGGCGGCGCGGATGGGCGAGCTGCTGGCTGGCGCTCTTCTTGCTGAGGCGCCGGTTGCTTCGGCAGCCACCGTGCAGCGGTTTCGAACGCAGGTTATCGCTCATCAGCCGCTGAGTTTAACCTCTTTCGCTGTGCAACTTTGAGAAGGATTCTGTGAATCGCATGTCTGGGAAATACATTGCCCTGCCCAAAGGCGTGACGGAGAAGGATCTGGACGCGGCGATCGGCGAGTTTCGCCGGGTATTGGGCCCTGAGCAGGTTTTCACGGACGCCGGCCATCTGGCGCCGTACATGAAGATCATGCTTGCGGTGCCGGAGGCTCAGCATGCCCCCTCGGCAGCCATTTGTCCCCGGTCGGTCGAACAAATCCAGCAGGTGGTGAAAATCTGCAATAAGCACAGGGTCCCAATATGGCCGATCTCGACGGGGCGCAATCTGGGGTATGGCTCGGCAGCGCCGGCTACCCCGGGCCAGATCGTAATGGACCTGCGGCTGATGAACCGGATCCTGCACGTGGATCCCGAGCTCTGTACTGCCCTGGTCGAGCCCGGCGTCACTTACCAGCAGCTTTACGACTACATCGAGCAGCGCAATTTGCCGGTGTGGCTTTCGTGTCCGGCTCCCTCCGCGATCGCCGGGCCACTTGGCAATACGGTCGATCGCGGCGTCGGCTACACACCTTACGGCGAGCACTTCCTGTTTTCGTGCGGCATGGAGGTGGTACTACCGAACGCTGAGGTTCTGCGCACCGGGATGGGCGCCGTCTCGAACTCGAACACCTGGCAGGTATTCAAGTGGGGTTACGGCCCGTACCTCGACGGTATCTTCACGCAGTCAAACTTCGGCATCGTAACCAAGCTCGGGCTTTGGCTGATGCCTCGGCCGCCGGCCTACAAACCCTTTGTCATACGGTACGAGAAGGAGTCCGACATAGTCGGCATCGTAGACACGCTCCGTCCGCTGCGCATCGCGGCGGTTATTCCCAACGCAGTGGTAATCGTCAACACCCTGTGGGACGCAGCTCCGGTAACCAAACGCGCCGATTTCTACTCCGGCAAAGGACAGATTCCCGACAGCGCAGTGCGCGAGATAATGGCTGCAAAGAAACTGGGCGCCTGGAACGTTTACGCGGCGCTTTACGGAACGCCCGAGCAGGTCGAGGTCAATTGGAAGATAGTGACGCAAGCTGTCGCCGCCTCCCGCAACGGCGACATCCTTACGGCCGCAGAGGTGAACGACAGTCCGGTCTTCAAATACCGCGCCGAGCTGATGGCCGGGAAAATGACCCTGCAGGAGTTCAGCTTGTACAACTGGCGCGGCGGGGGCGGTTCAATGTGGTTCTCCCCGGTGAGCCAGGCGAAGGGCAGCGAAACGCTTCAGCAGATGGCGCTGGCCAAGAGCATTCTCGAAAAGCACGGCTTCGACTACGTCGCTGAATTTATAGTCGGCTGGCGCGACATGCATCACATCATCGATTTGCTCTTTGACCGCTCTGATCCAGCTCAAATGACGGCCGCGCATCGATGTTACAGTGAACTCATCGACGAGTTTGCCAAGCGCGGCTATGGGGTTTACCGGACCAACACCGCATTTATGGACAAAGTTGCGGGCATCTACGGACCAGTGATGCGAGACGTCAATCGCAAGCTCAAAAAAGCCCTCGACCCTAACGGCATCCTCGCACCCGGCAAATCCGGCATCGCCATTTGATAAACATGCTAACAAGGCAATTCCTTTTGTTCAGAACAGTAAAACAAGAACAATTTATATCTGTGCCGCCAAGCGGCTCAGGGCTTAACGGGCGCCCGCAGTTATCGCACCAGGAAACGATTTAACCTTCGGAAGAATTTGCCATGGCTTCGAAAAAACTCTTCCCGAGTCCCCATGAGATCGACACCATTCCCGGAACCGAGGGATGGCAGCGGATGTATCCGTACCACTACACATTTTCGACTACCTATCCGGAGCGAACTGAATATGAGGAAGGGATGTTTTGGTTCTACGACGGATTGCACTACCCGGAGCCGGTCTACCCCTTCGATCTTATCTGGGATGAGGCCTGGTATTTGGCGCTCTCCCAGTATAACACCCGCATCTTCTCCGTTCCGCCGGCTTACGGCATAGACCATCGGATCGTTAACGGCTACGCCTACATCGCGCCGGTTGCGGTCAAGGACCCACGCGAGGTGGAGGCTCGTGCCGCCCAGTTTCGCGAGCGTGCCGGTTATTACTACGACAATTGGGAGCCGCTGGTAGCGAAATGGGAGCAGAAGCTGAAGGATACGATCGCCAGGCTTGAACAATTGGAAATACCTCGGCTGCCGGAAATGGAAGACCGGTCGGTGGTTACCGAAGGGGTCGGCGAATCGAAAGGCTACCGCCTGCTCAAGGCTTATGACGATTTGATAAACCTCGGCATTTTGTGCTGGCAGTATCATTTCGAGTTTCTTAATCTGGCTTACGCCGCGTACGTGAGCTTTCTGGATCTCTGCCAGCGGGTCTTTCCGGACGTGCCGTCCCAGTCTGTTACCCAGATGATTTCAGGCATCGATGTGATCATGTATCAGCCGGATGAGGAGCTTAAGAATCTCGCGCGGTCGGCGGTGGAGCTCGCACTCGAGAAGGTACTGAGTTCAAGCGGATCATTCGCGGAGGTCGAGGCGGCGCTGCTAAAAAGCGCTGCCGGGCGCAAATGGCTCGCCGAATTGGAGCGGGCCCGGTACCCGTGGTTTCACATATCTACCGGGACCGGCTGGTATCATCATGACCGCTCGTGGAACGACAATCTGGACGTTCCGCTCGCTTCAATCTGCATGTATGTGGGCAAGATCAAGTTGGGGCAGTCGATTGAGAGGCCGCTGGCGGAGGTACGCAAGCAGCGCGATCGTGTGACTGCCGAGTACCGGGCTTTGATCGGCAGCGCAGAGGATCGGGCAGCGTTCGATCAGTTGCTAGAGACAGCGCGGAAGGTGTTTTCGTACGTGGAAAATCACTTGTTCTACGTCGAGCACTGGTTTCACTCGCTGTTTTGGAACAAGGTGCGCGAGGTCGGGGCAATCCTGAAAGAGTACGGTTTCATCGGGGACATTGAGGAAGTTTGGTATTTGAGGCGCGCTGAGATCAAAGAGGCACTCTGGGACTTGGTTTGCGCGTGGGCGACCGGCATCAAGCCGTGCGGGCCGCTCGTCTGGCCGAAGGAGATTGCCTGGCGCAAGGAAGTGATGCGGAAGTTTCACGAATGGAGGCCGCCGCCCGCGCTGGGAAGGGTTCCTGAGGTTATCCAGGAGCCCTTTACGATGGTGCTGTGGGGCGTCACGAACGCATCGTTCAACTCGTGGGCAAAGCTGCGTGAAGCTCAGGCCGCCGGTGATGTCCGGGAAATCGTGGGGTTTGCTGCGAGCCCGGGAATGGCGGAGGGACCGGCGCGCGTGTGCCGCTCGGTCGAGGAAATCCGCCATCTGCAGGACGGCGAGATCCTTGTGGCGCCTACAACATCGCCGTCATGGGCGCCCGCTTTCGTCAAGATTAAAGCATGCGTCACGGACGTCGGCGGAGTTATGTGCCATGCCGCGATCGTATGCCGCGAGTATGGAATGCCGGCCGTGGTAGGGACCGGCGGCGCAACGGCAATTGTCAAGACTGGCATGACGCTGCGGGTCAATGGCAGCACCGGCGAGGTTACGATTGCCCAATGACGTGTAGCGGGAAAGAGTCCGGCGCGTGGGGAGAGGGGCCGCAGGTTCCGGTGCGTACGACCCGAGGCGCGCCGGCGAACGGACCCTGGGGTTTTACCATGAAGCGCAGCGATGCCCTGGTTTGCTGGTTTCAGGAATGCGGCCGGAACTCGGTGCAGCAGGTCGGCGGCAAAAACGCTTCGCTCGGCGAACTAATCAATGCGGAAGTCCCGGTACCGCCGGGTTTTGCTGTCACGACGGCTGGCTGGCGAAGTTTCTTTGCCGCGGCCGGCATCGCAGAAACCGCCCCTGCCGTTCTGGCAAAGCTCGACGCCAACGACATGGACGCTCTCGAACAGGCTGGCCGAACGATCCGTGCGGGAATCGAGGCGACGGCGTTTCCTACAGAGCTCAGAGACGAGATCCACGCTTACTACCAACAGCTCTCGGATCGCTGCGGATCGCCCGCAGTACCGGTGGCCGTGCGTTCCAGCGCGACCGCAGAGGATCTGCCCGGGGCCAGCTTTGCCGGCCAGCAGGACACCTACCTATGGATCGAGGGCACGGACGCTCTGCTGACACACATCGCGCGCTGTTTTGCGAGTCTCTTTACGGCGCGAGCGATCGCCTATCGCATCCGAATGGGGTTCGATCATCTGCGTGTATCGCTTAGCGTCGGCGTTCAAAAGATGGCTAATGCGGCTGCCGCCGGCGTGATGTTCACTCTTAATCCGAGCAACGGCGATCGCTCCAGCATCGTTATCAACTCCAACTTCGGTTTTGGCGAGTCGGTGGTTTCGGGTGAGGTGACGCCAGACGAGTTTCTGGTCAACAAGATTTCTCTTGAACTGCTGCGCCGCACTGTCCCCAGAAAGGCAATTTACTACGCCTTCGACCCCGAGCGCCGCGCCTGCGTGCGCTCGGAACTGCCAGTTGAACGCGGCACTGCGGCATCGCTCCTGGACGCGGACATCCTCGAGCTCGCCCGGATGGGCAAGCGCATCGAAAGCCACTACGGCTGCCCGATGGATATTGAATGGGCGATAGACTGCGGTGCGGCTTCTGACAGGAAGATTTTCATTTTACAGGCGCGGCCGGAAACGGTGTGGAGCAACCGCGATACCAGCGGCGTCGCGGCCGGCAAGGGCAAGTCGGCTCTCGAGCACATTATGGCGAGCATGTTGGCTGGCAAACGATTGAGCTAGAAGGCGGCCGGAAGCGCAAACTGCTGCGTAAGCTGAATATTACCGCGCGGCAGCGGCAGCAAGTTGCATGATCCGGCAAGCAGGCAGGTCGCATAAGAAAATCACAAGTAAACACCAGGAGAACAAATTATGAGGGAAGCACAGGTTGAGGAGTTAACGAGGCCCGCAAAGGCACACCCCGAACGCGCGACAAAGGACGGGACAGGGAAGCGCGCCGAGCATGATCGGATTGACGATTTGCGCAGTTTCATCGCAGCTTGCGAGCGCCAAGGTGAGTTGCAACGAATTAAGGCCGAAGTCGACTGGAACATCGAACTCAGCCACGTCTCAAAAGTCAACGAAGAACAAAAGGGGCCGGCGCTCCTGTACGAGAACGTCAAAGGCTACAACATCCCCGTCCTCACCAGCGCGTTCGTCACGCCGGCACGGCTCGCGATGTGCCTGGAGCAGGACCCGTCGCTTTCGATGTGCCAGATCGCCAGAAAGTGGATGGAGTTGACCACGCGGCAGCATATCAAACCGCAACTGACGGATGACGTGCCGGTACGCGAGAACATACTCACCGGCGACCAAATCGATCTCACCCGGTTTCCGGCACCGTGGTTTTACCCTGAAGATGGAGGCCGGTATATCGGCACGGCCGTTTTTCTGGTGACCCAGGACCCAGAGACCGGATGGACCAACCTTGGAACGTACCGGATGCAGATACTCGACCGCGACGTTTGCGGCGTGCAGATCATCAAGGGCAAGCACGCCGACTTCATGTTCAAGCAGTATGAGGCCCGCGGCGAGGTGATGCCGGTGGCTGCGGTAATCGGCTGCGACCCCGTGCTGTTTTTGGTCAGCTCGACCCTCGTAAGCGCGCAGACGGACGAATACGACATAGCCAGCACGCTGCGTCAGCGGCCGGTCCCGATTTTTAAGTCCGATCTGACGGGGCTTAAGCTTCCGGCACGGGCTGAGATTATCCTGGAGGGCTACATCGACCCCAAAGATCTCAGGCCTGAAGGACCTTTCGGCGAGTACACTGGCTACTATTCAGGCAACGCGAACGAAGAATGGCCCAAGCCGGCGTTTAAAGTGCAGCGTATCCTGCACCGCAACAACCCAATCTTTTGGGCGACCACCGTGGGCAAGCCGGTGACGGACACGCATATGATCCAGTCGCTTAACCGAACCGCCACTCTGTGGCATGACCTGGAGACTATGCGCGTTCCCGGAATCGAAGGTGTGTATATTCCACCCGAAGCCTGCGGACGCTTCTGGGCGATCGTCTCGCTGCGGCAAAAGTATCCTGGGCACTCCAACCACGCAGGCAACGCCGTCATCTCCACCACCACCGGCCATTACGGCGTCAAGGGCGTGATCACCGTGGACCACGATATTGCGGCTGACGACTGGGCGCGGGTGATGTGGGCGCTGTCGACGCGATTCGATCCCAAGCGCTCGGCTCAGATCATCGACCGGGGCCGTTCCACGCCGCTTGATCCGGGTCTCCCGATCGAGGCACGGGAAATCGTAAGCCGCGTCATTCTCGACGCCTGTACTCCGTTTGAATGGACAAAGAAGCCGGTGGAGATTTTCATGGACCGGACGGTTCTCCGAAAAGTCTCGGACCGGTGGAATGAGTACGGGTTCAAGGGCGCCAGTCCGGTGGCCGAGATGATAGACCGCCTCACGCGCCCCGAGAAAAAGAAATAATACCCCCAACGGAGCCCCATCGGCGCTCTCCCGCCGGCGCCGAACGCGGGCAGACGCAGCCCAGACAGCAGCACGCCTGGCGGGAGTCGGCGCCTCGCCGCGTCCTGGACGCGGCGAGGCCGCCGTGCTGAGCTAAAAGCGCAAGCGCCGTCCGGGCCGGACACAGAGAGTTATTCCCGTTACCACCCGGGATATCAGTAGAGGACGTTGGATAGGGTGAAACGGTGAATCAGCGTTCATTCGCGCTTTCTCAGGCATTTTCCCTATTTTAAAGGCCGATGCTGGATTGACATTTGGTGGAGGGAGATTCGAACCCGCGAGCAAGTTTCGTTGCTGCCGGTTGATTAAGCGTACCCGGCACTACTGTCACTTGCCGGCGGAAAGCCACCTGACCCGGCGGCTCTTTGCCTGCATGCCGTGGAGAATCGTGGTGCTGCCGGTATCGGCGGGACAGCCTGGGACGTTGCCAAGTTCAAGATCGAGCGGCGCACCCTTATACCATGGGTCCGCCAACGGGAAGGGATCGAAACGGGAATTCCGGTTTGATGCGGTTTGAAGTGGCCGCGCCGGCGAGCGCGTGCGCGTCACCGATTGCGAAGACCGATGACGCCGTCCTCAACGAGTGGAGCGCAGCGGGCACTTAATCGCGTGGTCGTAGCAGGTGTCGGTCCCCAGGTCTAGGATCTTCCTGGCGATCGCGCCGGGCAGCTCGCCGAGGCGGAATCTTGGCCACCAGTCGCGGCAGTAGATCACGATCGCCTCGTCGCGGCTCAGCACAGCGATATCGAGTTGGGGATACTCGCGCTTGCGCATCTCCACTTGATCTCGTCACCCGGATCGGAAGAGTTGTTCGTATATCTGCCTTCATCGCGCAAAATGCGGTCGGCCGCGTCAAGGAATCCTCGTGGCATCTGATCGCAGGCTACGGGCATCCCCATATGCCATAGTAGTGCCAATCGGCTACGCGCTTAGCGGCCGGGCGAGTAAGATGGGAAAGACTTCGAGGCAGAGGAACCAGTAATTGCAACGGGGCGCCTGAAGCGGAGGGAAACGGAAGGTCATGGTAGGAATTGCTTCTTTTGGCGGCTACGTTCCGAGGCTGCGACTTGAGCGCAAGGCTTGCGTGGAGGCAAACGCGTGGTTCAACCCCGCTCTGCGGGCCTACGCAAAGGGCGAGCGCTCGATGGCAAACTGGGATGAGGACAGTCTTACCATGGCCGTCGCCGCGGCCCGGGATGTCCCCGGTATCGAGCGATCCGCCGAACTGTCCGCGGCGTTCGTTGCTTCGACGACGATGCCGTTTGCGGATCGCCAGAACGCCGGTGTGCTGGCAACCGCCTTGAATCTGGACGAAAGTCTGTCAACGCTGGATGTAACCGGCTCCCAAAGATGCGCGACCAGCGGCCTGATCCAAGCTCTGCACGGGCTTGCCCCCGGCAACGGCAGGACCTTGTTCGTTGCCTCCGAGCAGCGTCGGACCAAGGCGGCCAGTCCGCTCGAGCTTCTAGCGGGCGACGGAGCTGCGGCTCTTGTACTGAGCAGAGAAGAGATTATCGCCGAATTCGTGGGAAGCTACCAGTTGGCCGCGGACTTTGTGGATCATTACCGTAGCGCGCAGGACACCTTTGATTATTCGTGGGAAGAGCGCTGGATCCGCGACGAAGGTTACCTGCAGATCGTGCCGCGCGCCATCAAGACCCTGTTGGAGCGCCTTGAGGTGCCCGCTTCGCGGATAGGGCACTTCATTCTTCCGTCGCCGTTTCCGAAGCTGGCGCAGCGGATTGCCAAGACGGTCGGGATTCCTGAAAACGCGGCCGCCGACAATCTGGACGGAATGATCGGAGATACCGGCGCGGCGCACAGCCTGCTTCTCCTGGCGTATGTACTCGGGCAGGCTCGCCCGGAAGAGTACATTCTTGTAGCCGGATTTGGGCAGGGATGCGATGCGCTGCTGTTCCGCACTACGGAACGGCTGGCCGGCTTCTCTCCCCGCCGGGGCATCAAGGGGTACTTGGAGCGCCGTCGGCCTGAAAGCAATTACAACCGCTTCCTGGCCTTTCGCAACCTCGTCGAAAGAGAGAAGGGCATCCGGGCCGAGGCTGACATCCGAGCTCCCTTGAGCACGCTCTACCGCAACCGCCGCATGGCCATGGCTTTAGTGGGCGGCCAATGTCGCCGGTGCGGCACGCCGCAGTTTCCAAAAGGGCACGTTTGCGTGGATCCCAAATGCGGCGCGTTGGATAGCCAGGAAGATTACTGCTTTGCCGGCCGCACCGCTCGTATCCAGAGCTGGACGGCGGACCGGCTGACCTATTCACCCGACCCGCCAACCTATTTCGGCATGGTCGTCTTCGAGCAAGGAGGTCGCCTGATGGCCGACTTCACGGACGTCGACGCGTCGGCGATCCGCGTGGGAATGTCGGTAGATATGGTGTTTCGGGTCAAGCACTACGACGAGCTTCGACATTTTCCGAAATACTTTTGGAAAGCCGCACCCGACGCGGCCAGCGATTCCACCGGGCAGAAAAACTAGTGGACCGAATAGGCAACGGAGAGTGCTGATATGGCGCGAGGAATCAAAGACAAGGTAGTGATTCTTGGAATGGGATGCTCCCGATTCGGAGAGCGCTGGGATTGCAATGCGGAAGACCTCGTAGTCGAGGCAGCCGAGGAGTGTTTCGCCGATGCCGGAGTCGGTCGCGAGCAGATCGACGCGGCCTGGTTTTCCACCGCCATCGAGGAGCAGCACGTGGGCAAATCCGGAGTTCCCCTGGCTTTCACGCTGCGCCTGCCGTTCATTCCCGTGACCCGGGTTGAAAACTTCTGCGCCTCGGGAACTGAAGCCTTTCGAGGGGCAGTGTATGCGGTTGCGGCCGGAGCCGCGGATCTCGCCCTGGCCGTCGGAGTCGAGAAGCTCAAGGACACCGGCTACGGCGGGCTTCCGCAGCGCAGCCGCGGCCCTTTGAACGACATGTATTGGGCCAACGCCTCCGCTCCTGGGGCCTTCGCGCAGCTTGCCACCGCTTATCAGGCCAAGCACGGACTTGAGATGGAGGTTCTCAAGCGTGCGATGGCGCAGGTTTCGGTCAAGAGCCATGAAAACGGCTCGCGCAATCCCAAGGCGCACCTGCGCAACCGGATCGATATCGACACCGTCCTGAGAGCTCCGGTGATTGCCGAGCCTCTGGGGCTTTATGACTGTTGTGGAGTTTCGGACGGAGCCGCGGCAGCGATCGTAACCAGACCGGAAATCGCTCGGGAGCTTGGCAAGAAAGATCTCGTCACCGTCAAGGCGCTCCAGCTCTCGGTTTCCAACGGCTTTGAAGCGAGCTTCAACAGTTGGGATGGAAGCCATTTCGTGACCAACCGGACGGCTGCTCGCAGGGCGTACGAAGAGGCCGGCATCCGCGATCCCCGAGCCGAGATCAGCATGCTCGAGGCGCATGACTGCTTCTCTATCACGGAACTCGTGACGTTAGAGGATCTCAGGCTCTCCGAAGAAGGCCATGCCTGGCGGGATATCCTGGACGGATTTTACAACGCGCAGGGCAAGATCCCGTGCCAGATCGACGGTGGCCTCAAGTGCTTCGGACATCCTATTGGGGCCTCGGGACTGCGGATGCTCTACGAGATGTATCTGCAGCTTCTAGGACGCGCTGCAGAGCGGCAACTACCCGATCCACGGCTTGGCCTGACGCACAACCTCGGCGGCTTCCCGCACCAGAACGTGGTGAGCGTGGCCATCATCGGCCGCCTAGGAGCGTGACGCCGCTGCGCCGCAAGGCTTTCGGCTGGAAAGCGGGTGCGCTGCCGCGCTCCGATGGCGGTTGGGGCATTACGCGATAGGACGGCGAACAGCGCTACCGGGTGGCCATCTCAGCGGCCCGCGCGCCGCGCACGTCCTATCTCTGGCTGGGGTTCGCCGTCCGACCCGCCTCTGACGGGCCGCGCCTTCAGCCCCAAGGACCGCTGGGTTTGAGTGGACGAGCCCGACAAAAGCGCCATAGCCGACCATGGCGATTTTCTCGCGATCAACTATTTAACCCGAGATGGATGTCGAGAAGGTCCGATCCACATACGCCGAATGCAGTCGAAAATCGCAGGGGAAGTGAGCTCGCGGAGTTACACGGCCTACTCGATGAGGTCGCGCAACTGGGTGGATTGCGAATGCTGATCGAGGTGCCGAGGGCCGATGCCGACGATTACGTCCAACGCCGTCGCTAAAAGCCGTTACACCGACTTGCAGACCCTCGACAAATCCCCATTTCCTGTCCCCGCGTCGAGCGCTACAAAGTCGATCGGATCAAATCGATTGCCGCACCCAGGTAGCCAGGCGACAGCTAGAAACCGCTACGCCGTTTCAAACATCCTGGTCCCCGGTTGGCAGGTTAGCCTTCGTGATATGCGTTGGATGGTGTAGCGAAGTGTGTCCATTCGATACACAGGCGGTGCGTCCGATTGGCGCAACTTGCGGCGTTTTGTGAGTCGACAACTCGATCTTCGTTGAGAGAAGCTCAGGACCTTAATGAGTTTCCGAGTTCGAAGCCCGATTGTCGGCAGCGACTTGCCTCAACAACTGGCCTAAGCGGGGCGAGTATGCGAGGCAAGCGCACAGGCTTCGTCCCAAATCGGATTCAGGGCATGGTTTCTGCTAGTCGGAAATTGGGGCCTCAAACAGCGTCACTTAAGCGGGAAGACTAATCGGCATGACCGCGACAAATTCAGGGTCGAAAGCACTGGAC
The DNA here is from genome assembly GCA_021792265.1 of Deltaproteobacteria bacterium. GTDB lineage: Bacteria > Desulfobacterota > Binatia > Binatales > Binataceae > JAJYVB01. The sequence continues at coordinate 23,273 of JAJYVB010000002.1, forward strand.
CGCGGACGATGGATTACCAGCACCTGCGGCATGTGCCTGCACGGGTGCGGCATTCGCGTTTTGGTAGTCGACGGTGTGGCGAGCACAATCGAGGGCGACCCGACCAACCCGGATAACCTTGGCAAGTTGTGTCCGAAAGGCAATTCGGGAATCGCCCGACTGTACGATTCGAGCCGAGTCCTCCGCCCGCTAAAGCGAACCAATCCCAATAAGGGGCCTGGCGAGGACCCAAAATGGGTAGAGATCGGGTGGGACGAAGCCTACGAGATTGTCACGCGCGAACTCGGCAAAATTCATATGACCGACCCTCGCAAACTCCTGTGCGCATTCGGCGATTTCCAGCGCATCGTGCTTTGGGGATGGCCGGCCGCTTTCGGCTCACCGAATTTTTTCACGTCGCTGGGCAATTATTGCGGCGGCTCTTACCATCCAGTCAACGGCAGCGTCGATGGCTCGTTCGCTTCGATAAATGACTACAAATACTGCAATTACTGGATTCAGATCGGATCCGGGGATGGCTTTTCGTCGCACTTGCACCTTTCGGGCAGTGCGAAGCGGATGGCCGACGCGCGTATGCGCGGAATGAAGCTGGTCTCGATCGACCCGCGATGCTCGGTGGCGGGGGCGAAGGCCGATGAGTGGATCCCGATAGTGCCAGGTACGGACCGCGCCTTCGTGCTCGGGATGGCGCACGTGCTGGTGCATGAACTGGGCATTTATGATCGAGAATTTTTGCGCGACCGCACCAACGCTCCCTATCTCGTCGGCCCGGACGGCCTCTTCTATCGCGACGATGACGGAAGAGCCCAGGTCTGGGACCTTCAAGCCAAGGCGCCGCGCCCGTGGAACGAAGTTCCTGCCGAAAATGTAGCGCTGGAAGGGGCTTTCCCCGTCAACGGCTGGTCGGTTTCGACCGGATTCCAGGTGTGGAAGGATCTTCTCGCCGATCACACGCCGGAGCGGATGTCGGAGGTAACCACGGTACCGGCCGCTACGATTCGGCGGATTGCACAGGAGTTTGTGGAGGCAGCGAAGATCGGATCGAGCATCGAAATCGAAGGCCAAACCTACCCGTTTCGTCCCGCAGCGTTGAATTACTACCGCGGCTCGCAGTCACACGCCAACGGCCTGTTCGATAATATGACTTACAAGCTTTTCAACATGCTGGTTGGCAACATCGACGTGCCGGGAGGCCATCTGGGCGTACCGCTCGACCATCGCGGCTTCTTCATCAGCCCCGGTGAAGACGGCATGCTCAAGCCCGAGCCTCACCAGCTGCATCCACCGCCGCCTTTCAAATATCCGCCCGATTCCACTCATTTAATGGAGTTTTTTCCGATTGGCTTCGATGCCGGCCAGTTGAATACGGAAACGATCCTTGAGCCGGAGCGTTTCGGCCTCAACTACCGTCCCGAAGCGCTGCTCATGTATCACTCCAACCCCGTGTGGAACCTGCCGGAAACCGACAAGGTGGAGAAGATCCTGCGCCAGATGAAGTTCATCGTGGCGATCGATATTCAGCATACCGAGTCAACGCGCTGGGCGGACGTTTTCCTGCCGGCGCGCACCTATCTGGAATCGACCTTGTTGAACTGTCTCGAGGCTCCTGTGGTCACCGGCCACTCGATGCGGCAACCGGTTGTGAACCCTATCGGCGACACCAAGGACGCCTACGAAATTCTGACTGACCTTGCAGAGCACCTGGGTTTCCTCGAGGTCTGGAACAGCGTGCTCAATCTGGTTTGCGGATTTACCGCCAAGCCGCAATACCTGCTCGATGCTGCTAAACATTACTCGGTTGAAGAGTTCTGGGATTGTTATGCGCGCTCAGTGTACGGCGAGGAGCGCAATCTCACGTGGTTCAAGGAGCATGGGCATGCGGTTCGCTATCGCAACGCGCAGGAGACCTACCAGCCGTACGGAAAGCTGCGCATGCCGTTTTACTTCGAGTTCGTAAAGCGCACCGGCGCGGAGTTGCGGCGCAAGCTCGCCGCGGCAAACGTGACTAACTGGCCCTTCGACAATTACCAGCCCCTGCCCTTCTGGAAACCTTCACCGGTTATTGAAGACGGCAAACGCGGCTACGACTTTTACGCAATCACTTATAAGGAGTCCCTGCATACCTTCGCAGATACGGTGGTGTTGTCCTGGCTGACCGAGGTCAGCGAGAAGGATCCCGTCCATCAGGGAATCCTGATCAACGGAGCCACTGCGCGCAACCTCGGCATCGCAACCGGCGACAGGATTCGCCTCACATCGCCAGCCGGGAGTATCGAGGGCGCCGCCGTGTGCGTCGAGAGCATTCATCCTCAAGTGCTCGCGGTGGGCAACGCGACCTCGCGCGAGTTCGTTAGCAACCCGCGGGTGCAAATGAAAGGCAGTCCCTTTAACCGGCTGCTGACCGGTTCGCTGCAATATTCGGATGGCGCCACCGGGGGTCTGGAATCGACAGCTCGCGTGCGTGTAACGAAAGTTCGCGCCGGAGGAACAGAGAATCAGTCCGTATCGCGGTCCGAAGCGCCAAACAGAAGCTGACCATTTAGACTCATGAGCCATGAGTTGAAAATCCACTGGATAAATGGCCGTTCGTCAGTGTTCTTATCAAGAAAGATAATAATCGTTTGCCCACTGACGGGCGACAATTTTGACCGGGGAAAGAGAGTACTATGCCCCGACTAGGCATGGTTATTGACCTCAAGCGTTGCATTGGCTGCAATGCGTGCGTCCTGGCCTGCAAGCAGGAAAACGGAACGCCTCCCGGAATTCATTTTGCCCGCGTGATCACGCGGGAGGTGGGCACTTATCCGCAGAGCAAGCGCACTTTTCTCCCGGTCCTGTGCAACCACTGCGACGACGCTCCCTGCGTCAAGGCCTGTCCCACGGGGGCCAGCTATACCCGCCCGGACGGCATCGTCCTTGTGGACAACGACCTGTGCATTGGTTGCCGAGCCTGCGCGGTTGCGTGCCCGTACATGAACCGCCACTATGTCGCACCCGGCCTGCTCCAAGCCGGATATGATGGCAAGCCTCTAAGTCCCTACGAAGCCCTCAAGTATCTGGATTTCCAGGAAGGTACGACGAGCAAGTGTACGCTCTGTGCTCACCGGATCGACCGGGGACTCGAACCCGCCTGCGTCGTCACTTGCCCGACCGACGCGCGCATCTTCGGCGACCTGGAGGACCAAAACAGCCGGCCGCGAAAATTGATCGAGGAACGCAAGGGGTGGACCCTGTTGCCGGAGAGCAACACCAAGCCAAGCGTGTATTATCTCGACGCTTGAGGGACGCACGCGGCTGGGATATTCGGAAGAGACCGAGGTCGAGATCCGTGGAAGGGAGAAATTAAGACGGCTTCCGCCATTGCTCCTCATAAATTTGCGTTCGGCTATTATCAGCAGCTTTCGTGGAACTGGCTGATTGCCACGGCTTTCTTCCTGGGCGGGATCGGGGGCGCCCTCTTCCTGCTTTCGATGCTGACCAGCTACACGGCGGGAATGCTGGCTGGCTTTCTCATCGTGATGGTCGGCAAGAACTCCGCCCACATGCTCTTCCTGGGCCGGCCGTTGCGGTTCTGGCGTGCCGCATGGCGTCCGGATCGCTCCTGGATCGCACGCGGCATCTGGGCGATGGGCATTTTTGCGATCAGCGGACTTGCGTGCCTGGCGCCGCGGCTGATGGGCCCTGCCTGGCAATTGCCTGCTGGGGTAGAAATGCTCGCCGAGTGGCTTGCAGGACTCTCGGCGCTATTCATCATGTTTTACGATGGCCTGCTAATGAGCGCGTCACCCGCCATACCTTTTTGGCGCACACCGATGCTTCCATTGCTGGTCCTGATGTACGCAACACTGGGCGGGACAACGCTCTCGCTGACTCTTCGTGGAATCATGGGGGTCAGCGACCAGTTTGTTCCCGTACTGCTCCAGGGTGAACGGCTCCTGCTTCTGATCAACCTGCTCTTTCTGGGCGTCTACCTCTTGCGGATGTCCCGCTGGGCTCCAGCCTCGCGTGAAACCGTGCGGCTGCTGCTTTCAGGCACCTACGCGTGGGCATTTGTAGGAATTGTCGTGACGGTAGGACTGATCGCGACACTCCTGCTTTCTTTGGCTGCCGAAGGAACGGCCGGCGCTTGGCTGCTGATCGTGATCGCTGCCTGCGAACTGACCGGGGACTATACTCTTTTGCTGCTACTGCTCAAGTCAGCGCTCTTCACTCCACAGTCGGCATACCCTGTAGAAGCGGTTCGATAGATGCCGTCTCCGCAGAATCGTCATTAGGCTGAAGCGGTGAATTCTCTGCGTTAGGATTTTGGTGTCAGTTCAGGCAGTTGTGCGCAATTTTGTGGTGGCGGCTTCGTCGACCACCAGCGTAAGCGGGTCGATTACGACACCGTAGACGTCGCGGGCAATCACAGCTGAAACCAACCCGTCGCGGACGTCAGTCAGGACCTGTTCCACCGGCCGCTTGCGCGGATCGCCGAACCCACCGCCGCCCGCGGAATAAATCTCAAACACGTCGCCCCGCCGCAAGGTATAAAAGGAGTTGCAGTCCACCGCTTGCTCGCTGCCATCCTGGTGGACGATGCGCAACCTGGAAGGAGCCGTCCCCAGGCCGCCCTCAATGCCCACGGGCGCAGTTTCGGGACGAATGCCGCTGCCGAAGTTAGCGCAGGCGATCTCGTCGGCAAGGACTTTCCAGCGGTACTTCACCCCCATCCCGCCGCGCCATCGGCCCGGCCCGCCACTGTCAGGAAGATATTCGTAATCGAGAAGCTGGTACGGCGAGGTCAGCTCGTGCAGTTCGGGGTCGGGAGAACGCAAGCCGCCGAGGCAAACCACGGTACCGATGTGGTCCCAGCCGTCGTAACCCTCAGTGGCGCCGCCGCCGCCCTTCGAAATGAAGTGAATGTCGGCGAAGAAACGCCCGGTGTGGGGGTTCCAGCCCATCGTTGCAGGGGCACACCAGCGAGACCAGACGGCCTGGACCTGCCCCGGAATTGCTTGCGCCAGGGCCAGCCAGCAAGTCTCGGTTATGGTCTCAGCGGTGCTCAACGTGCATGCCGTAGTGGGTGCCGGCTCGTTGGGGTTTAGCAGCGAGCCCTGAGGCGCCACGACCACGATCGGGCGCGTGGCGCCGTCGTTATAGTGAATGTCCGGGCTCAGTGAGGCAAAAAGCCCAAGATGGGTCGCCGAAACAGTATTGGGCAGAGTGCTGTTGATATAGCCCTTGGCTTGTGGGTCGCTGTGAGAATAGTCAAAGGTGATGGTGTCACCCTTGACCGTAACCTGCAGGCGTACCGTGACGAGCTTGTCCTTCTCGATGCCGTCGTGGTCAATGGCCCGCTCCGCGGTGTAAACACCGTCTGGAATCCGGCCGATCTCCGTACGCACCTCCATCTCAGAAGCGTTGAGTAGTTGTTCTATGGCAGCGTCCAGGGTCGCCTTGCCGTACTTTGCAAGGAGCGCTTTCAGGCCACGCTCGCCGATGGCGGTGGCGCCAATCTGACACTGCAAGTCGCCGTCGACGAGGAATGTTAGGTGGACGTTGCGCAGAATCATGTTCCAAACGTCGGAGCGCAACCGGCCCCGGTCAACCAGCTTCAGCGGGGGAATGCGCAGCCCCTCCTCCCAGGCATTGTGGGCTGCCGGGTTATAGCCGGCGACGCCGCCACCGCCGACGTCGGCGTGATGCCCCTTGGCCATTGCCCAGAAACACAGTTCGCCATTGAGGAAGACCGGCCGGGTTATCGAGATGTCGGGAGCATGGTTGTTGCCCCCGTAAGGGTCGTTGAGGATGAACACGTCCCCCTCGTTGATGTCGCCTTCGAAGGCCTTGGCGATTGCTCGTTGGGCGTACGGGGTGGCGGCGGCAAGCACCGGAATATAGTGGGTCTGAGCGACCAGACGGCAGTCCTGGTCGAAGACCGCGGTGACGAAATCGCGCGCCTCTGAAAAGATCGGGGAGCGCGACGTGCGCAGCATCGTTTCGCCGATTTCCTTGGTGATCGCCTCAAGTCGGCTACCGATAACGGCGACCAGGACGGGCTCAATCGAGTTGCTGCTCATTGGGTGGTCTCCTTACGCGCCGGTTCGGCGGCGACATCGCTAGCGGGCTCGCCTTTGGCGTGCAGCAGGTAGTTCCCATACCGATCGCAAACGACGTTAAATGCGGGTGTAACGACGATGGTGGTGGTTGGTTGCTCGATAATGGCCGGCCCGCTGATACGGTGCCCCGGCAGCAGCTTGAGGCCTTCGAAAACGTCAACGGTTAGGAATCCATTTCCGAAGTAAGCTGGCCGGCGACCCTTAAGGGCCGCCGCGGAATCGGCCTGGCCAGCCTTCATTTCCTCGAAGCGTGGTTTTTTGGTCACCCCCCTGGCAGTTAGGCGCAAGTTGATCAGTTCGACCGGCGCGCCAGGCATCGAGTAGCCAAACAGCTCGTCATGGCGGCGATGAAAGCCGTCGAGCATCTTGCCCAAGGCTTCCCGATCGATGCGGCCACCGTGCAAGCCCTGGACCTCGACCTCATTAAACTGACCAACGTAACGAAGGTCGACCGCATAGCCGAGGCTGATTGCTCCCTCGGCAATACCCTCAGCTTTGAGCGTGGTCATCGCCTGACGCTTCATCTCAAGATACAGGTTGTCAACCCGGACCATATCTATTTTGTCGAATTCTACCGGGTAGGAACGGACGTAGTCGTGCTTTAGATCCGACAACAGCATCCCCGCCGCACAGAACACCGAAGATTCACGCGGCACAAGAATGGTCGTGATGCCTAGTTCCTCGGCGATGGGTGCAGCATGGATTGGGCCGGCACCACCCGCCACCACTAGGGCAAACTCCCGCGGGTCGAGACCGCGCCGCACCGAGACCACGCCGATCGCTGCCGCCTGGTGGGCGTTGGCCAGGCGGTAGATGGCGTCGGCCGCGGCGGTGACGTCGAGGCCCAGCGGATCGGCAACCCGCTCCTTGACCACTCGGTGCGCTGCTTCGGTATCGAGCTTGATACGGCCGCCGTGAAAATAATCGGGATCGAGATAGCCGAGCAGGAGATCGGCATCGGTGGTGGTCGGCTGATCCCCGCCGTTGCCATAACAAGCTGGACCGGGATCAGCACCGGCGCTGTGCGGACCTACCCGCAGGATGCCGCCCGCATCAACTCGCGCGATCGAGCCACCGCCGGCACCGACCGTATGGATGTCGAGCATCGGCACGGCGACGTGGTAGCCGCCAACCTCTGATTCGGTAGTTACCACCGGCGTGCTGTTGCGCACCAACGAAACGTCGAAGCTGGTGCCGCCAAGATCGCAGGTTATGATGTTGTCGTAGCCGTGGATCTTACCGTAATGAATCCCCGCGATCGGCCCCGCCGCCGGACCCGAAAGCAAAGTGTTGACGGCGAAGCGGCTGGCCATCTGCGGCGACATCACGCCACCGTTTGACTGCATAATCAAGAGGATTCCGCCGAAACCGGCTGACGCGAGAGCCTTTTCCAGAGAATCAAGGTACCTAGCGAGAGGAGGACCGATATAGGCGTTCAGTACGGTGGTGCTATGACGCTCGTAGACGCGAATCTCCGGCAGCACTTCGCTGGAGATGGAAATGTAGGCGTTGGGCATGACCTCGCTGACGATCTCCGCCGCCCGCCGCTCATGGGCCGGATTGACGAACGACCAGAGGAAGGAGATTGCAACCGCCTCCACCGCGCCGGCCTTGAAGCTCCGGGCCACCTCCCACACCTCATCCTCATTGAGCGGAACCAGCACGTTGCCGTTCAGGTCAACACGCTCGCTGACCACAGCGATGCGGCTGCGCGGGACCAGGGCCGGTGGCGGCGAGGACTTGGACTCGTACTGGTTAGCCCTCAAGCCGCGACGCATGTTCAGGATGTCCCGGAATCCGCGCGTGGTTATGAAACCCGTCCTGGCGCCTCGGCCGGTCAGTGTAGCGTTGGTCGTGATCGTTGTCCCGTGGACGATGGTGGTAGTGTTCGCGAGGAAACCCGCAAGATCCAGACCATACCCCTTGGCGGCGACGGCCAAGCCCTCGAACACTCCCTGAGCAGGGTCGCGAGGGGTGGTTAGCGATTTGAAGATGTGGCTTTGCCCGTCTTCGTTGGTGACGAGGAAGTCCGTAAAGGTCCCACCAACATCTATGCCAATGCGAAATTTCATTACCATCCCCGGGAAGACCCTTAGTATTGAACCAGGCCCGACATTTTTGGCGCTTCCAGCTATGGTGCCGCTGACCCAGAGCAGCCGTTATAGTAACAATTGCGAGCGTTCCTTCTATCCGCTGCTCGAACCCCCAGCCGGTTTAAGCTGCGGCCCATTTCCAAGAACGCTTCTCTACCCCCAGTCTACTGGCCGCTGACTCTGAAAGTAACCACCGTCCTCAGCCCACCCCGCCGGCGCGGCAAATGTCGTGGTCCTTCAGAGAATACGGCTAAAACGCGACCGGGTCAGCTAAGCCTCGGCCGGCAGAAAGCGCTAGTAAAAAGTATCCAGCACGACAAACGCGACGAGCATGGCGCGAGCGAACTGCCCTTCGCGCCGACGCTCAAATAGATGGTGTTGCATTCGACGCTAAGAAGCTTTTTATCGAGGAATCCTTTCGCGGCCGCCTAGCGGCGGATAGTCGAGCGACGGTTGGCACCAAGATGTGCCACCCGTCGCCAACCCGTTTCTGCCCGCGCTCTGTACGCCTGATCCCGCCTTTTCTCGCGGGGCCAGACAATCTCCGGTGCCGCTTATCGCAAAATCTCACTCAGCCCCGTCACCGACGAATACCGCTCGATATTGTCTTCGTTCACGCCTTCATAGTTCCGGCATGCAATCCCGCCCGCGGCGTGCCGGCCGGACGGCCCGGCAGACAGAAATAGCGTTTGGTGCCGGTTCTGCCAGTCAGTCGCCGTCACCATATAGTCTCCACCGTACAGCTGAGGGCCTTCGAGCGGTATGAAATTGGCGATCTGTTGAAACGACTCAGTATTCCACAGTCGCCCGGCAGTGTCGTACTTATCAGCCCAAGGGCTCACGAACGACTGCGCATCTACATAAAGCATGCGCTTCTGAAGGCAGTACCCCGCCTGCTGAGACGGTATTCTCCGAACGTCGAGCAGGTACGTTTTCCTGACTTCCCACTTCGCCACGACCGGTTTCGGAAACAAAAACGGCAAGTAATAGTTATTAAACTGTCCAAACTCCTTAGGATCCGCTGTCGTAAGCAGTAGAATATACTTTGGGCCAAGGTACGTGGCGTTGAAGCGAGTGAGACCGCCGTTGAAACTGCCGCCCTTGATGTCGTCCTGAATGAAGTCGGTGCCGACAAACGGCGAACAGCGAGCGGCGCTGCTAAGCCTTAGGCTTCGCCGGAGAGCAGGGACAAAAAGAAACAGGTCTTCTTGCCTGAGCGGATCCTTGTAGTAAAGAGTCAACTGAGTGATGTACTTGGACTCTTCGGGAAGCACCACCTCGGTGTATTCTGCATAGTATACTCCGCCTCCGCGCGGATCATCGATCGGCTGGCCGACCGAACTGTTATAGGCCAGCTCGCGGTAAACAAAGTAGGTTTTTAAGGTTCTTAAGTTCCCGACCCGATCTCGCAAATAGACCCACGAATGATGATTGCAGTAAATCCAGGGGAACCATTCATACCAGGTGTCCGCGAGAAACTTGTACCCCTGCATCGGCGGTTGCGGATCCGGAAAGGGCATCCCGGCGACATAGCCGGTGACGGTATGGCGACCGTCGGGCAGAGTCACGATCTTCACGTTCTTGCTATACTTCTCGGTATTCTGCCAGAAGAGCGGCGGGAGCGGATAATTGTGGGTCGGGCCCACAACCATCTGGAAATCTGGCGGCAGCTGCCACGAACCGCCGGCGGTGAACATGAGCTGCATTCCCGCGGGCATGAACTCCTTGTATTGCTCCCAATTTTGGGGGGTTATAACCGTTCCGAGGGGAATCTTCTGCCAAGTTTTGACATCCTCCCGGCCAAAGGGCACGCTGCTTTGGGCCTGGGCAGCGTGCACCACGACGACGCAGAAAACAGCTACGACGAGGCTACTTATTAGTCCCGAACGCGTTCTTTTGCGCACCCCACTCTCCTAATTGCCGCTCAAGCCCGCCTAACGGGCATCGTAGCGGCCAGTTATTAGCACAATCAGTCTGAGCTCTTTCCGGCCTCGAGACAGCGCAAATAATCTCGCTTTTTTTACGCTCTCCGTCAAGGC
>JAJYVB010000165.1 GCA_021792265.1 Deltaproteobacteria bacterium
GCCAGCGCGGCGCGGATCGACGCTGCAAGCGCAACCGGGTCGACCGCGTCGTGAACCACGTCCATCGCCATCACGAGGTCGAAGCGCCCCGCCGGCAGGCTGGTCGCGTTGGCGTTCTCGAAGGTAACGCGGCCGCCGATGCCCAGCTCTTCGGCGCGGCGCCGCGCCCGCTCGACAGATTCGCCGTGCACGTCGAAGCCGAAAACCCGCACGGCGGGGAACGCCTGAGCGACGGCTATCGCCGCCCGCCCGCGGCCGCATCCGACGTCGGCAACCGTCGCGCCCGCGCGCAGTTTCGCAACGACCTCGGGCATCGCGTCGATCCAGTTTTGCACAAGCTTGTGCCGGTAGCGCGGATAGGAATTGCGCGAAGTTGCTTCGAAGGTCCAGGGTGGAAACTCGCTCTGCGGCACGCCGCCGCCCTCTTGAAACGCCTGAGCAACGCGCGGCGCAGTCGCGGTCAGCGCCTGCAGCATCTGGAAGTACCCGGCGGCGAAGTAGGGCGACTCCTCGTCGGCGAGCGCGGCGGCGAAGTGCTCCTCCAGGGTAAAGCTCTCGGTGGCCGGGTCGTACGCAAGGTATTCGCCGGCCGCCATCGCGCACAGCCACTCGCGCAAGTAGCGCGGCACGAGCCCCGTGCGGCGCGCCAGTTCCTCCACCGTGAGTGGACCGGCGTCTTTCATCGCCTTGAAGATCCCCAGCCGGTCGCCGATGAACGCGAGCGCGCCATGAACCCCTGTCGCCACGTCGGCGACCACTCTCTGCGCCGCGGCACGCGACCGCTCACCGTCGGTTGCCAACAACCGTTCCTTCATGACCGCTCCTTCGCTCGTCAAGTCCGGCAATACAGCCGCAGCCGCCACCGACGACAGCCTATCGGGGCACGGGCCGGCCAACAATCGCGCGATAGCACCGCGCGCGGGCAACGCTTAGACTGCCTCGTGGTCGGGTTGGCGCGTCGGCGCGGACCAGACCTCAAGTTGCACCCGAGGAGAAAGAGTATCCGTGGATTTGACCTTCAGCCCAGAGGAACAAGCTTTTGCCGACTCGATGAGGCGTTATGCGCGTGAGCGGCTGATGCCCGAGTATGCGAAGTGGGACCAGGGAAACTCCTACCCGCGTGAGCGCTTGCGCGAGCTGGCCCAACTCGGCGTCACCGGCCTCGCCATACCCGCGGAATACGGCGGCTCCGAGGGAACCTTCGTGATGGCGGGAATCGCCGCCGAAGAGCTGGGCAGGGGCGACATCAACGCTACAGTGTTTCTGCAGACCCACATGATCGGCGGCAGTATCGCGATTCACGCCCAGGAGCAGGTCAAGCGCCAATGGCTTCCGGCGCTGGCTTCCGGCGAGCGCATCGCCTGCCTGGCGCTCACGGAACCGGGCGCGGGCTCGGACGCGGCCGCGATTGCAGCCTCGGCCCGCCGCGACGGCGCGCATTACGTGATTCGCGGCGAGAAGGCGTCTATCAGTCTTGCCGGTATGGCGGACGTTGCCGTCATGTTCGCTCGCACCGGAGGGCCGGGCGCACGCGGTATCAGCGCCTTCATGGTGCCGCTCGACCTGCCCGGAGTCTCGCGCAACTTGTATAGGAGCGCTGGCGGGCGCCTGATGCAGCGCGGGAGCCTGGTCTTCGAGGACGTGCGCGTGCCGGCGGACCATCTAATCGGCGAGGAGGGCGGCGGCTTCCACCAGGTGATGGAAGCCTTCGACTTCAACCGCGCGATCATCGCGCTTGCCTGCCTCGGCGCGGCAGAGCAATCGCTCGATGAAACCATCGAGTACGCGCGCCAGCGCCGCACCTTCGGCAAGCCGCTCGCTCTGCACGAGGGCGTCTCGTTCCAGATCGCCGAACATCTGACGCTGGTAAGCGCCGCACGCTGGCTCGCCTATCATTGTCTTGCCCTTCGCGACCGCGACCAACGCCATACGCGCGAGGCCGCGATGTGCAAGTGGATGGGTCCCAAGGCCGCGGCCGAAGCGATCCACGCCTGTATCATTCTGCACGGCTGGCTTGGCTACGATATGGACTTGCCGCTTCAGCAGCGGCTGCGCGACGTGGTTGGCAACGAGATCGCCGACGGCACGCCGGAGATCATGAAGGCCATCGTCGTGCGCGAGGCTTTCGGCCGCGAGTACAGTCCACTGCGGTAGCGACCCAAGTCGGGCGCGCCCCCGTGCCTTGGCGAGCGCCTGACACGCAGCTCAGGGTCGCCTGGGGCTCGTGTCGTTCCCCGGCGTTTACTTCACGGTGCAGCTCAGCTTCGTCGTCACGCTGCCGGTATCGGCCGGATCGGGTCCGTAGGTGTACGGGCAGGTCAGCGACCCGGCCATCACAGTGCCTGCGGCGGTTCCCGAAGGTGGAGTGCATGCGACCTTGATGATGCATCGCGCCTTCGAATTGCCCCTGGGACCCACCGTGTCACCGGAGCAGGTGTCGGATTCGAAGACGTAGCCCGGCGGCAGAGTGCAGTCGCCAAGCGTCGCGGACCCTTTGGTGCCGTTTGTAACTGCGATAATCCGGGGGCGGCTCATGCCGCCAGGCGGCGTAGCCGGAAGCGTCGCGCTTGGCGGTGATTTCAAAACCAGCGGGGCGACTTTGCAGGTCACCGCGCTCGAAGGAGCCGGGCCGTTCAGGTCAATCGCGATCAATCCGTTGAAAGTGCCGGGTTTGGACGAATCGCACGCCAGCGTGAACGTACATTTCTTACCGGGCTTCACGGTTGTGTCCGAGCACTTGTCAACCGGGAGTTCGAACGGCTGCGCAACGCCGATGTGCGAGATGTGCGCGTCGTTCTTCTTATCTTTGTTGGTCAGAATGACTGTCTTCGCCGCACTCAGCTCCTGCGGCACCAGATTGGTGAAATCCAGTGACGAGGGACTTAGACTTGGGGCTTCGGTTAACTGAGGTACAGCGGAGACAGGATTGAAGAACTGGATATTAGTTGGGACCTGAGCGTTGCTTCCCAACGTGAACGAGGTGAGCGGATTGAGAAGCGGCTTTTCATCCGAGCCCACTTCAATTTCGAACACTTGCAACTCGGCTGGCTGCAACAGGCTCACCTGCGGCGCACACGCGTCCCCATCCGGGAAGGTTATACTGTCCAGGCCTTGCTTCCCTACCAAAAGGAAGGTGCCGGTCGGATCGAGCCCGATTACTATGCCGTTTGCTTGAGTGCCCGTGGTGATCGACGGTGGCGGACAAATACAGGCTACTTCGGGCGGCCATTGCCATTGATAGATCGTCTCAGACTCGGTTGACGTCAGGCCGAGAAACTCGTCGACGACTAGGTCGCCGGAGTAAGTTGTGCTCGAGGTGCACCCCTTGGGACCGCTCGTCGGCGTTATCGTTTCGCTTGATCCGTCGTCGTACACGTAGATTAGCGAACCGAAGCCGGCGATAGGGGCGATCTGGTCCGGCTGATCCGACTGATCGGCGGTCGGGATCTGCACGCTTTTGGAGAACGAGAGCCGGCCCGTGTTCGGATTGGCGTCGAACACCAGCAGCTTCCCGTGCTGGCCGCCGCAGGGGGGATTTGCGCCGCCATCTTGCAAGGCAAAGACTTGGAAAAATCCCAGCGCGATGTTGCCAATAAGATTATTGCATCCATTGGTAAAATCGAAGTCTGGCGCAGGCACGATTGTGGCCGCGCTGAGAGTGCCGTCTTTGGCGATAGGGAACTCACCAATAGCCTCGCCTTCATTCGCAACTAAATCTCCTCCTCCTTGCCCATTGAAGGCGTTAGTAGCGATGGGCGATGTGAAGGTTTCGCCATGGCTGACGTCGTTGTTCGCGGCAAGCGAGCCAATCTGGGTGAACAGTCCGGTGGTGGGATCGATCTTGTATTCGTAGATCGTTTGCGGGCCCGAGGTCCCCTTAAAGAGGTAAGCGAAGTGATTTCCCCCGATGACTTCAGACTGATCCCAGATCGCCACCGCCGCCGCTCCAGCCACACCGGTTTGCTGGCCGGTGTCGTGCAAGACGCCGCTTGAATCGATGCTGAGCACCTCCAATCCGCCAGGCGCGCCGGCGTAGGCGAAGCCTGCCGAAGTGGTGGTCACGAGGACGCCGGGAAGGGTGCCGATTTGGGTCACGCTGCCGTTCGGGTTCGCGCCGGGTTGAGAGGAAAGGGCGAATTCGTAGATGTTCGGCGGCGGTGGCGAGGAGCTGCCGGTGTTTGGAGAGAAGGCAGTAACGTAAGCGTAAGCGACAAGAGGGGTTTCGGTCGGACTCGCAGCCGGTACGGCCGCCCTTGAACTCCGAGCGCCGCTCAGGGACAAGAAGCAACCGACCACTACGACTGCTGCCAACCCCAAAACTGTGAGCGATTTTGCCGCTCTCCGGGCCATCGGAATACCCCCTGCCCGCGGCGGACGCCTGTCGTGAACGCGAGCTCCGAACCGGGGTCTTGGTCTAGCCTTCCTCCAACCCCGCGCCCTTTAGACTTGACAATGCCTCCCTAGCACGGCTCCCGGCGAGACGGAAGGAGCCGTTTTAGATACCCAATCGACAACGCTTGTCCGCTCGATGGGTGGTGGAGTCGAGTTAGGGAAAAGATCGCCCGGCCGACGTGGCATGGTGCCCTGGGCTTGCGCAAGCCCCTGGAAAAGTTGCAGGACAGAGGCATGGCGGGAGCTTTCGACGGAATCAGGGTCATCGACCTTACTCACGCGATGGCCGGGCCGATGGCGACGATGATCCTCGCCGACCAAGGCGCCGACGTCATCAAGATCGAGCCGCCCGGCACAGGCGATATGGGACGCCGGATGGGCAACGGACCCGGCGGCATCCCGCCGATGTTCGCCACCAGCAATCGCAACAAGCGGTCGATGGTGGTGAATCTGCGCGATCCGCGCGGCGTCGAACTGGCCCGCCGGCTGGCAAGCGGCGCCGACGTCTTCGTACACAATTTCCGCCCCGGAACCGCCGAACGCATGGGACTGGGCGAGGCGGTGCTGCGGGCGGTCAGGCCCGACCTCATTTACGTCTCGATAAGCGGCTTCGGAGAATCCGGCCCTTACTCGCACAAACGCGCGTACGATCCAATCGTGCAGGCGCTCTCGGGACTGGCCGACATCCAGGCCGACCGCGACACGGGGCGTCCCCGGATGGTGCGGCTAATCGTTGTCGACAAGCTGACGGGGCTCACCGGCGCGCAAGCGATCGCGGCCGCCCTGTTCGCGCGCGAGCGCACGGGCGTGGGACAGCATGTGCGCCTCTCGATGCTCGACGCGATGATCGCCTTTCTATGGCCCGAAGGGATGGTCGAATACACCTACCCGGACCATCCGGCCTTCGGGATCCGTCCGCCCGGCGCGCCCGACCTGGTCTTCGAGACCGCCGACGGTTATGTCACGGTCGCCGCCAATACAGACGCCGAATGGCGCGGACTCGCGTCCGCCCTCGAGCATCCCGAATGGATCGACGATCCGCGGTTTCGCACGCCGCAGCTCCGCTTCCACAATAATAAGGTCAGGCTAGAAATGACCGGTGCGGTGCTGCGCACCAAAAACTCGGCCCACTGGCTTGAACGGCTGGAGGCCAACGACGTGCCGAGCGCGCCTGTACTCAGGCGCGAAGCGATGATGCGCGATCCGCAGGTGGTGGCCAACGAAATTATCGTTGAGGCGGTGAGACCTGACGGAGTGCGGATCCGCCAGACGCGGCCGCCGGCGCGTTTCGACCGCACGCCGGCGGCGATCCGCCGACAGGCACCCCGCATGGGCGAGCATACCGAAGAGGTCCTGCGCGAGGCGGGCTTGTCACCCGCCGAAATCGCCGAACTGCGAGCGGCAGGGGTGGTTGCGTAGAATCGATCGGCCTTATCGGGTCGCGGCCGGTGACCAATAGAAGACACGTTCTCTTGTCCCTTTTATTGGGGTGGCCCCGGAGCTAGAAGTTAGCGCCTGTCGGGAGGTTTAAGATGAAAGTCCGGGCCGCCGTTGCGCATCGAGCGGGAGCGCCGCTGGAAGTCACCGAGGTCGAGCTGGGAGGACCGCGGCGCGGCGAGGTGCTGGTGGAGATCAAGGCCACCGGCGTGTGCCATACCGACGCTTACACCCTGTCAGGCAAGGACCCTGAAGGACTGTTCCCCTGCATCATGGGGCACGAGGGGGCGGGAATCGTCGTCGAAACGGGTACGGACGTTTCGACGCTCAAACCTGGCGACCACGTGATCCCGCTATACGTTCCCGAATGCCGCAACTGCCCGGCCTGTATATCGGGCAAGACCAACCTGTGCACCGCAATTCGCGAAACCCAGGGGCGCGGCGTGATGCCCGACGGTACCAGCCGCTTTTCGATTGGCGGCCGGATGGTGCATCACTACATGGGCACCTCGACCTTCGCCAATTACACGGTGCTGCCGGAAATCGCGCTGGCCAAGGTGCGCAAGGACGCCCCCTTCGACAAGATCTGTTACATCGGATGCGGCGTCACCACCGGAATCGGCGCCGTAATCAACACTGCCAAGGTGCAGGTCGGCGACCGCGTGGTGGTCTTCGGGCTGGGTGGGATCGGGCTCAACGTAGTGCAGGGAGCGCGGATGGCGGGGGCGCGGATGATCGTTGGAATCGACCTCAATCCCGCGCGCAGGGCGATGGCCGAGAAGTTCGGCATCACCCACTTCGTCAATCCCACCGAGGTCGAGGGCGATTTGGTACCCTACCTGGTGAACCTTACCGGCGGCGGGGCGGATTTCTCCTTCGAATGCGTGGGAGAGGTCAAGCTGATGCGTCAGGCGCTGGAATGCTGCCAGCGCGGATGGGGCACCTGCGTGATAATCGGGGTCGCGGCGGCGGGCGATGAAATCTCCACACGTCCCTTTCAACTGATCACCGGCCGCACGTGGAAGGGCACTGCGTTCGGCGGCGCCAAAAGCCGGCGCGACGTGCCCAAAATCGTCGACTGGTACATGGAGGGGCGCATCAATATCGACGACCTGATCACGCACACGATGCCCCTCGACCGGATCAACGACGCGTTTGACTTGATGCATCAAGGCAAGTCGATCAGGTCGGTAATCGTGTATTGAGAGCGGGAGCGAGGCGAGAGGATGGACAAGGGAGCAGGCTGCGATTCATCAACCGCCTGCTAGTGTGGTGTCCCGTTAATGCCCTCAATAAAAACCGCCTTACGCAGTGCGTCATCCTGAGCGCAGCGAGTCTGCGCGCGGAGTCGAAGGATCCGCG
>JAJYVB010000166.1 GCA_021792265.1 Deltaproteobacteria bacterium
GCTGCTGCCCCAGCGCCCGATTGTCTATAAAGGACAGAATTACGTCAGTCTGTCGGTATTGGGTGCGGCGGTTGTGGTCGCGCTGATTCTTATCATTCAGCCGGCCTACACCTTCTTCTTCCCCCTGATGGTAATCATCTCGCTGGGTTTTGGCGTGTTGCTCGTAACGCCGATCGGCGGCGCCGACATGCCGACCGTCATCTCGCTGCTGAACTCGTACGTCGGTTTCACCGCGGCGCTGCTCGGCTTCGTGCTCAACACCAAGGTGCTGGTCGTTGCCGGCGCGCTCGACGGGGCGTCCGGTTTCATCCTGTCGGTCATCATGTGCAAGGCGATGAACCGCTCGTTCACCAACGTGATGTTTGGCGCATTCGGGCAGCTCCAAGTGTCCGCTGAAGGACTAAAAGAAGAGCGCACCGTGCACAGCGCGACGCCGGAGGAAGCTGCGGCGATCCTGAGCGCGGCAAGCTCCGTGATGGTGGTGCCGGGGTACGGGATGGCGGTCGCGCAGGCTCAGCATCGGGTAAGAGAACTTTACGATGTGCTCACGAAGCAGGGCGTGAGCGTGAAGTTCGCAATCCATCCGGTGGCAGGGCGGATGCCCGGCCATATGAACGTGCTGCTGGCCGAGGCCGACATCCCTTACGACAAGCTGCTCGACCTGGACGAAACCAATTCCGACATGCCGCAGGTTGACGTGGCGTTGGTGATCGGCGCCAACGACGTTACCAATCCTGCCGCGCGCGACAACGCCGGCAGCCCGATCTACGGAATGCCGATCATTGACGTCGACAAAGCGCGCACGGTGATGGTCGTCAAGCGCAGCCTGAGTCCGGGCTTCGCCGGGATCGATAACGAGCTGTATTACCTGGACAAGACCCTGATGCTGTTCGGGGACGCCAAGAATTTCGTGGGCGCGATTGTGCGCGAGCTGACGGGCAGCGGCGGCCACTGACCGGGCGGCATCGGAGCGAGACCTTCGCAGCCGGCAGGCCGCGGTCCGGGCGCCGCGCGGGATGATTCTTTCGCCGCGGGAGCCTTGCCGTGGTTGATGGCCGGGATAATAATCTCGGCCGTGGACGCATAGCTCAGCCCGGTTAGAGCGCTTGCCTCACATGCAAGAGGTCCCTGGTTCGAGTCCAGGTGCGTCCACCAAAGAATTCCTCTGCGCGCCGAAACGACGCCGCAAGATCTGAGGCCGGCAATTCAAACCGCCTTCGGCGAATCGTTCAACAGCAGGTTGCGATGCGTTCGCAAACCGTTTTGTGGTTGGTGGAAGTCTGAGCTAGGGTTCGAAATCGAAACCCGGATTTGGTCCCAAGGAGGACAACTATGGCCTATAAGGACATGAGGGAATGGATAAACAGCTTGGAGGACCGTGGCCTGCTTCGCCGAATCAAAGCGGAGGTGAATTGGGACCGGGAGCTCGGCGCTATTGTCAGAAAGGTCAACAGCCAGGAGGGCCCCGCTCTCCTGTTCGAGAACATCAAGGGCTATAAGAACACTACTTGCAGGCGCCTCTTCACTAATGGCCTGGGTTCGAAGGAGCGCATCGCCCTGTCTATCGGTCTCCCGAGGGACGCCTCATATCGGGAGATGGTACAGACCATGAAGGAGCGGCTCGCCCAGCCCATCGATTCCGTGATCGTAAATTCCGGTCCCGTCAAGGAGAACATAATCAAGGGATCGGCCATCAATCTGGAGGAATTCCCGGTCCCCAAATGGCACCATCTGGACGGCGGGCGATACATCAATACCGCTTGCTCTGTGGTTACCAGGGATCCCGAGACGGGGGCATTAAACGTAGGCACCTACAGGGGAATGATCACAGGGCGGGACACCATAGGAGTCCTCCTGGCCAGTACGCAACATTGGGGAATGCATTTTGCCAAGTACAGAAAGAAAGGGCTCCCGATGCCCGTCGCAGTAATTTACGGCTGGGATCCCGTTCTTTTCATGGTATCCAGCACCGCCGTTCAGCATCGGGGTAAGATATCCGAATTCGAGCTTGCCGGAGGACTGAGACAGGCTCCCATCGAATTGGTAAAATGCGAGACCAGCGACCTCCTGGTGCCGGCCGCGGCCGAGATGATTATCGAGGGCCAAATCTCTCCGGATCCCGCGACCTTCACGAAGGAGGGACCGTTCGGCGAGTATCCGGGTTATTTCGGGGGGATGGAATCGCTCAAGCCCAGCATCAAGGTCGATTGCATAACTCATCGCAACGATCCGATCTTCAGGGGCCTGTTGGAGGGCAATAGCCCGGGCCACTTGTCGGAAGACGGTTACTACCTGGCGGTTAGCTGGGCCGCGGCAGCGTGGAACATCCTCGAGGCTATCGGTGTTCCGGGCGTCACCGGAGTATGGTCGAAGCAGGTGACCGATAATACAGTTCTCAGGGTCCAGATTAGAAAGAGCTACAGAGGTCATGCCAAGCAAGTGGCTAATGCACTGTGGGGATCGCCGATCGCCAACTATGCAGCAAAGATGTTAATCGTGACGGACGAAGACATCGATATTTTCGACGACGAAGCGGTGGAGTGGGCGCTGGCTTATCGGGTCAATGCGGACATGGGCGACATCTCTTTTTTCTCTGGAACGTTTGGTTCGATGCTGGATCCGAGTGTCCCGCTTGCGCAGCGTGACGTGGCGAAGTACGGGCAGGGCAAATGGTGCCGGGTCCTGATCGATGCGACGATTAACTGGGAGCTGGAGATTGAGGAGCAGTACGGTGGATCGCGATATCCCGCACTGGCCACTGAGGTCGATCCGGAAAACGCGGCATTGGTCGAGAAAAGATGGAAGGAATACGGGATTTAAGCGCCGTAGTTTTTGAGGAGGCAGCCGGTAGGAAGGCATAAGGGGCATAAGAGGAACCGCGGCTGCCGGACGGTGGCGGCCACTGAGCCGCTTGTAGGGCGCCGAACTTTCACGACCGTCAGGCTGCGACGCGTGGGCGCGCCGCGCGAAGCGTTACGCTTGCGCTGTGGAAGCCCTGCCGTGGTTTGCGGCTGTGATAACGATCTGGGGCCGTGGAGGCATAGCTCAGCCCGGTTAGAGCGCTTGCCTCACGGGCAAAAGGCCCCTGGTTCGAGTCCCGGTGCGTCCACCAGAAAATCCCCAATAAGGTCCCGAGAAACTTGAGATTTTGAGGCCCCAGAAGCATTCGCATTCGACGCCCTGCACAAGACCGGCTTCGTTGAATGGCTGGTAAAACCTGTTTGAGATGCGGAAGCGAAAGAGGTAGTTTAAGCGGAAGAAAATGTGGGTGTTCGATAGGGAGGCGCGGATACCGTGAGGGCGTCGGCAAACGCTGCGGAGACCTTGGGCAGGGCGGTTGAGGTTCGCGAGGTCGTGCGCCGCTTGCGTGACGATTACGGGCTGACGCAGGCCACGATCGCGAAGGCGACAGGAACCTCGGCGCGATCGGTCAGGAACTGGGAAGCAAGCTCCGCCATCCGTGCCCGTAACGATGAAAGGTTGCGCGACTTGAGAGAGATCGCCCTGATTCTCAGCGAGACGCTTACGCCCCGCGGAGTGGGTCAGTGGTTGAGAGCGCGCAACCGCCTCCTGAATGGGCGGCGGCCCATCGACGTGCTGGCAGAGGGTGGCGTGAAAGCGGTGCGGGATGCGGCGAAGGCATACGTCGAAGGGGCTTACGTCTGAACGACGGTACGACGCCGCGAAAGCGACCGCACGCGAGCTGCCCGCTGCGCGAATCCTCGCCGGCAGATTCTGGCATCAGTGCTCTCCCAGTCGCGGCTTGCTTGACGTGGCGGACCCGGCGGTGACTTCGGGCCGATATCATCAAGGCGGCGGCGGAGGCGTCTGGTACGCATCATCGAGCGAAACCGGCGCCTGGGCAGAACTATTCCGGCATCAAGAACCAAGCGGTATTTCTCACCTTGAAATCCGGCGCCTAATCGGCAAAGTGCGGGTCAGGAACCTCAAGGTCCTCGACTTGACTGACAGTCGTGTGCGCGAGTCATGGGGCGTCTCCGAACAGGACCTGACAGCCGATGACCTGACCATGTGTCAGGCGCTCGCGGAAGAAGCTCGCCGAGCCGGATATGACGGCATCCTTGCGCCATCGGCGGCGCTCGTCGGCCAAACGACCCTGGCCGTCTTCGCGTCGGCCATCGGAAAGCTGAGGGAGGAGGTCTCCCGCATCAGCCACGCACCAGCCCGCATGCACAAGTTCTCAGGCGGCTTGCGTCCGGTACACCGGTCCAGAAGTTCAAACTGAACCTGAGCATCTATCCGGGCGGCGAAAGCCGGTATGATTCCGCTTGTTTCCTCTGCGCCGGACCTATCGTTCGCGCCACTCGTCCTTGATTTCGCGCCCAAGCCCCTCCAAGTCGGGAAAGACCGATGTCTCTGTTATCCCGCTCGCTTCAAGCTAGGCAACAATCCTTTCGATTCGCTCCCTGCCAGTGATCGCGATCCGCGCTAGCCTGAGCTTCTTGGCCTTGCGTCGCGCAAGCTTCTTGAGACCGTTTCCATCGTTGCCAAAAAGCGTGAAATGACTACGTTGCGCCGCCAGCCGTGGATCAACATGAACCGGGTCAATCGCGACCGGATAGCGCGGTCGAATCGCACCGTAAGGATCCTTCGGGAGCCAAGGCTTCACCGCTTTCCAGTTCGGTAGCGCGATCGCTCGCCACCCGAGTGCCAGTTTGTTCAAGCTTAATGGATCTATGGCCCAAATCACCGCGGTGGAGGGAGCCCTGCCATCGACTACGGTCTTCCTGGCCGCGAAATACAATGCGATCAGCGCGCCGTACGTCCAGTCGAGCAGGCGAGTAGGAAGCCCGAAGTGCTGCATTAGGAAATATCGTCCCCATCGTCCCGCTATTATTCGATCGTGCGAGAACTGGACTCCACGTCGCTCAAACTCGATACGGGATTCGGCGTCTGTCGTTCTTGGCCTGAAAGCACCCCGGTAAAG
This sequence comes from Deltaproteobacteria bacterium, assembly GCA_021792265.1. Lineage (GTDB taxonomy): Bacteria > Desulfobacterota > Binatia > Binatales > Binataceae > JAJYVB01. The sequence goes on from JAJYVB010000166.1 coordinate 4,949, forward strand.
GCTTGGCTGAGGAACGGCTTTATCCTGTTGACCTCGAAACCACAACTCGACACGGCGCCCTCTCCGATCGCGCCATTTTCGATCCAGCTCGATCACGCGCTTGAGGAACTGGCGAACCGATTTCGCCTTGTAGGTTTTCAAGCTTTGAGGCTGCCTCACTTACCAGGAGTCTTTGGGGTGTAGGCCAGGCCCGCCAAGCCTTGGTGCCGAGGGCGGGACTTGAACCCGCATGTGGTTGCCCACGGAGGATTTTGAGTCCTCTGCGTCTGCCGTTTCGCCACCTCGGCATCGCACCGCGAAGCGGCCCCGTCACAACCCCGGCCGCCTGCGTTTGTATTTATACGTGCGCTAAGGCCAGCCAACAACCGTCACGATGCATGCGCGCGTGAATCACGGCGGCCGCTTGCCAGCAAGTACATCCCGCCCGCAAGCGGCGTCGAAAGTATCAGAGCAAAGGCAAGCCCGCCGATCACCGCGACCGCCAGCGGCTGCTGGACCTTCGCGCCCGCGCCGAGCCCAATGGCGAGCGGTGCCAGGCCGGCCGCCGTCGCGAGCGTCGTCATCAGGATGGGCCGCAGCCGTATCTGCGCCGCTTCCATCAATGCCGCTCGCGGCCCGATACCCCGCGCTACGTCGCGTTCGGCGTGGTCCAGGAGCAGGATGCCGTTTTTAGCCGTGATTCCGGCCACCATGATTATGCCCATGAACGACGAGATGTTGAGGGTAATCCCGGTCAATTGCAGGCCCAGGAAGCTTCCCGCCAGGCACGAAACCGCAGCGGTCAGCACGGCCAACGCCGGCCCGAGGCGCCCGAACTCCCATAGCAGTACCAGGAACATCGCGACCGTCCCCGCAATCAGCACCGTCGAGAGTTCGTGGAAGGCCTTCTGCTGTTCGGTGTACAGGCCGCCATATTCGAGCGACACGCCCGGCGCAAGGTTTATTCCTGCCAGACGCTGGCGCACGCGTGCCATTGCCGTCCCGAGGTCGATGCCCGAGATGCGCGCCGTCACGTGGACGACCGGGCGCAGCCGCTCGCGGTCAAGCTCTGCCGGTAGTCCCAGGTAACGGAGCGTCGTAACCTCGGACAGCGGTACGTCGCCGCCATTCGGGCTCTTGAGCATCACCTCGGACAGCGCGCCCAGATCCTCGTGAAAAACGTCGGGATAGCGCACCCGCACTCCGTAAAGCCGGTCGCCAACGCGCAGTTGAGTTGCCACGGTGCCTTCGATTACCACGTGCAGCGCGGCGCGGACGTCGGCGGCGGAGATGCCGTAGCGCTCGGCGGCGGTTTCGTTAACGAGAAATTCCTCCTCGGGGCTGCTGAGCACGATGCCTGACAGAACGTCGACCAGTCCCGGCGTGCCGCGCAGGATCGCGGCTATCCGCCGTGACGTTGCTTCGATCGTCGGCTGGTCGGCGCCGAAGACCTTGACTTCGATCGGCTCGGGCGTGCCCGAAAGGTCGCCGATGAGGTCCTGGAGGACCTGGGAAAACTCGATACGCACGCCCGGCACGTTTTCCAGGATTCTTCGGCGCACCGAGTCGATCACCTGGTAGATGCTGCGGCTGCGGTTGGCTTTGAGTCTGACCGAGATGTCGCCGCGGTTGGATTCGGTGAGAAAAAAGCCAAGCTGCGTTCCGGTGCGCCGCGAAAAAGCAACCACCTCGGGGGTGCTCGCCAGGATCTGCTGGATCTTGCCGAGCAGCAGGCCGGTATCGTGCAGCGTGCTCTGCGGCGGCGTGATGTAGTCAAGGACGAAGGCACCCTCGTCCAGCGCCGGCAGGTAGTCGGTGCCCACCGCATGGTAGAGCGCGTAGGCGCCGGCGACGCATCCGGCAGCCGCAATCAATGCGAGCGCCGGGAAGCGCGCGAACGGCCGCAGCATCAGCGCGTACGCGCGGTTCGTCGCGCGGAAGAGCCATCCCGGCCCGCGCCCGCGCCGCCGCCATCTTTCGAGCATCAGCTCCAGTGCCGGCGTGAAGTAGATCGCCAGGCCCAGCGAGATCGCAAGCCCGGTCCCGAGCGTTACGGCAAGAGCGCGGAAGAACAGGCCCGTGATGCCCGACAGAAAAACCAGCGGCCCGAATACGACTATCACCGTCAGCGTCGAGGCGACGAGCGGGCGCCGCAGTTCCTGCAGGGCGCCGTCGACGGCCGCGGCTGCCGCTTCACCGGCGGCGCGCATTCGATGAATTCCCTCGACCATCACGATCGCGTCGTCGATGAAGAGCCCGAT
>JAJYVB010000167.1 GCA_021792265.1 Deltaproteobacteria bacterium
CCGATCTGGCGCAGGCAGGCCTTGGGAAACCACGCGGTCCCGATGATGAAGCCAGGCCGGGCGGCCGCGGGCCTGGCCGCCGTTAACCGTACAGACCGAGCGCGCCCCGGCCGTGCAGCAATCTACGAAGCGCCCATCTGGCGCAGCACCTTTTGCGCCTCGGCCGCTGCGTCGGGGCTATTCGCGGCACCGGCACTTGCCTGCTTGAGGTATTTTATCGCTTCGTCGCGGTTGCCCGGTTGCTGCGCCAGGATCTCTCCGATACGGAGCGCGGCAAAGGCGGAGCGGGGATCGAGTTGGTAAGCCTTGCGATAGTAGGGAAGTGCGTGATTTATCTTCGGCGGTGAAAACGACATGTACGCCTCGCCGATGTTGAGGTAAGCCGTCGAGTTATTGGGCTGGTACTGGATGAGCTGTTTGTAGACCTTGACGACGTTGGCGAAGTCGGACCGGGAGTTGTAGTAGAGACCCAGGTAAAGGTAGGCATCGGGAAACCCCGGGTCGATTTGAATCGCCTGCCAGAGCAGTTTGACTGCCTGGGCGCTGTCGGTCATGTTGATCGCGGTATTGACCAGGGCGCTGGCTTTGGCGCTGTTCGTCTCCTGGGCCGAGGCGATGCCGGCACTCGTCAGGGCAAGAACCAAGGCTGCTGTGAGCACCTTCCTGAAATAAGCGCGCGGTTGCATAGAGGATTCGGAGCGCGACTAATCGACAGGAAGATCGTTGCACGAAAATTGTTCCGTGCATAGCACAACGAAAAAAGAGCCCAAGGCAGGGCCGTTTACGCGGGAGCCCAAAAGCCGTTTCTATGCGGGACCGATCCGCCATCATTTCCTTGAATGGAACCCTGAGGGCCGCCCAACTTTGGTCCTGGTCCACGGCGCTTCGGCCAACGCGTGGTGGTGGGAGTCGGTGGCGTCTGCGATCGCGCCGAGGCTGCGCCTGCTCGCGCTTGATCTGCGCGGTCACGGCGATAGCGAATGGGCCAGACCTCCTGCCTACCGGCCAGAGCACTACGCGGCGGATCTCGCCCGCTTCATCGAGGCCACGACCTCGGCGCCGCCAATAGTCGTCGGCCATAGCATGGGGGGAATCGTGGCGTTGGCTTGTGCCTGCGCGTACCCCCGCCGCCAGCGGGCCGTTGTCGCCATCGACCTGGCGTTGACTTCGTCAGACGAGCGCAACCGCTACCTGCGGCGACTGCGGGCCCTGCCGAAGGTTGTCTACCCGGACTTCGAGACGGCCAAGCGGCGCTTTCGGCTGATGCCGGACGAGGGGACAATCGACGCTGGGTTGGTCGCGCGCATCGCGGAACGCAGCGTGCGGCCCGCAGCCGGCGGCGGTTTCACCTTCAAGTTCGATCGGGAAAGCTTTTTTGGCGGCGACGGTCTTGACGTCATGGAGGCAGTGCGCCAAATCCAGGTGCCGCTGCTTCTGGTCCGCGGCGAGAAAAGCCGGATCATGACAGCCGACGCCGCCACCCGCGCGCTTCGCATAAATCCCCGCGCGCGGCTCGAAGCGGTTGCCCATGGCCATCATCACCTGCCGCTCGAGCACCCGGCCGCGCTGGCGCGAATAATTGAAAGCTTCGCCCGCGAAAATGCAGGCCGCTGAGACGGCTGCTGCCCCGATGCGCCTGTTTCCCCGCGAGTTCATCCCCGCGGGCTGGCCGCAGCTCAAAGCGTGCGGCGGTAAGTAACGAAGTTGGCCGTAACGCGGGCCTCGAGGCGCTCGGCCGTATGGCGCGACGGCCAGTTATCGTCGAGCACTAGCGTGTAACCCGCATGGCGCATCCCCATCCGCGCCATCCGGAGAAACGACTGTGCGGCCATAGCTAGCGCCACGCCCCGGCCGCGCATCGCTTCGAGCACGCCGATGTTCACAAGCGCGCCTCGTGTTCCGCCACCGCGTTCGGGGGCAAGCCTTGCGCCGGGTTGGAGGCGGGCCAGAAGCGTGGTCAGGTCCGGCACCGAGAAAACTGCGCCCACCGGTTCGCCGCGCCGTAGCGCCAGCATCGAAAGGTCGGCGATTGGCGTATCGCTGAGCGACGCCATTATCGCCCTCACCTCGGTTCGGCTAACCGGGTGCCATCCCCAATGGCGGTCGAAGGCGGCGTTAGTCACGTCAGTCCAGCAGTCGACGGCTGCGAAGTATCCAAACTCGCGCCAGCTTTTGAGCACGAAGCCGGCCGCAGTCGCGTTCCTGACGAAACTTTCGTAGCATTCCACTGTCTGCGGCGTCAGCGCCGCCGTATAGTCAACCTGTGCCTTTTCGGTCTCGAACTCAGCGTTTTTCAGGTAACAATGGTAGTAGCCGGGATTGCCACGCAGGAGAAATGACGGCAGCTCGCCGTAGTTATCGATCGCGTAGGGATAGTCGAGAAACGGAGCGAAGCCGCTTCGCGCCGCCTTCATCGCACGTTCGCCAAGCCAGGCGCAGGCCGCGTCGAGAAGCATCCGCGTGGCCTCGTCATGGTGCGCCAGCGCTTCGAAGTGGATCAGATGGCCGAGCCGCTCGCCCCAATGCTCGTTGTATCGGAAGTTGATCACAGCGCTGACCCGGGCGGCCATCCGGCCTGCTACGTAGGCGGCGAACGGAACGAGATGAATATGCGCGGACAGGGCGCTCGCGCCGGAAAGCAGCGCTATCTCGTTTTGAACGTCGGGCTGCCACCACGCTTGGCGGTCGGCGTAAACCTCGTACGGAAACCGGGCAAATTGTTCGAACTCGGCCCGGCTCGTAAGTCGCTTCACGACGGTGTTGGCGCCCGGCAAATTGGCTCTCCCGGCAAGCAACGGGCAACCCCGCAATCCCCCGTGGGCCCCCGCCGCTTCAGTGCAAAGTAACGAGGAAGTCTAGCACGGGAACCGCAAAATCGGCACCGGAACGCTTACGGATCGCGTCGGCCGAAGACGAGGGCGCGTGGCTATGATACGATTACAACTTCCACGTTACGAGCGGCCGCGGTGGGTTCGCCGGCGCGGCGGCATCGGGTAACCCGGAGGTGCAACAGTGGACCGAAGCGGTGGGCGACTGGCGCTCTTCTCGATCCCGGCCGGGGTTGCACTCATGTTCCTGGTGGGCCCGCTGTTCAAACTCATCGTCACCAGCGACATGCGCCTGCTCGGCGGCGCCTTTGTCGATCCAGCCGTTTTGTCCGCCATCTGGCTCAGTGTCGCAGCCGCCACCTGGGCGACGCTTGCGGGTGCAGTGCTGGGGATTCCGCTCGGCTTTCTTCTCGCCCGCTACGACTTTCGCGGCCGCGCTATCGTCGAGGGACTCATCGACCTCCCCATCGTCATTCCCCATCCGATAGCCGGCATCGCGCTGCTCTTTGTTTTCGGGCGCCGCTTTTTCCTGGGGCGCGCCTTTCAGATGCTTGGGGTGCGTTTTCCAGGAGCGGTGCCGGGCATCGTCGTGGCGATGCTCTTTGTGAGCGCGCCGTTCCTGATTAACGCGGCACGCGACGGCTTCCGGGCGGTCGACGAGCGGCTGGAAAACGTCGCCCGGACTTTGGGGCGCGGGCCGTGGGCCGCTTTCTTTGGCGTAACCCTGCCGCTGGCGCGCGGACCGCTGGTCTCAGGCGCGGTAATGATGTGGGCGCGCGCGCTGTCGGAGTTCGGCGCGGTGGTCGTACTTGCGTATTACCCGATGACCGCGCCGGTCCTCATCTATGACCGTTTCGAAACGCTGGGATTGCGATCCGCCCAACCGGTTGCCGCCGTCGTGGTGATTGTCGCGCTGGCGATTTTCGCAACGCTGCGCTACCTGAACCTGCGCCGAGTCCCCGTTTAAATGTGAGTTCCCGCCCGCGAACTTGCTCGTCGATGCTTCGGCGTAAAAGCGCCTTTGTCTTCACCATTCGGGCGGAGGAATTTACGCCGGGTTGACGCCTCGTTCTCCCGCTTTTGCGGCCAGCCCGGCGGCGCTGTCCTTATTAAGGCGAATAGCCGCGGAGAGCTTGCGCCAAAAAAGTCTGCGCGGGTTAAGCTTTGCCAGGCGGCTGGCAAGTGCGGCTCCCGGCCACGCCAGCAGCGGCCCAATCAGAGGGTTGAAGACCACGCGGTCATTTAGCGGGCTCGGAGTGAAGCCCATGCTTATCTTGAAGTAGTCGAGCCCTTCGCTCGATGCCAACGGTTTCAGGCCCGACGAGACGTATCCGACCTTTGGGGACGCCAAGCCTGACTTGACCACGGTGAAAAGGAGAGCCTCGTTGGGATAGAACTTGACCAGCTCAGCGCTGCTGGCTCCTCGGTAAATCAAAAGGCATTCTTCGACCAGGCAGGTCACGGTGAATGCCGCCAGCTTCTCACCGACAAAAGCTCCCCACGCCTCGAAGTCGGAAAGCTGCGCAGCTTTCTCCCAATAAGACTCCCATCCCTTGCACGTCATACCCAGCGGTTTTCCGGTCTGGCGAAGATGGGTGTCCAGGGCGAGCCCGTAGCCATGGCGAACGATACAGGTGAAATCGATTCGTTCTACTCTGCACCGCGCCAGTCCTCTGCGCGTGCGGCTCCGCGCATTCTGTGAAAGCGAGGAGAGGTCATAATCGCGATTTGAGCAGACGTAAAGGGTGCCGTTGGTACGCGCAGCGGTAGACTCGCTCGCATACCGCACGGCAGCCGCCGGTCCTAAAACCATTACTTTTGCGAGTTCTCCCGCCGAAGGCGTGACAATCTTATGATCCGGCAGGCTCTTGAACTGCAACGGCCCCGCGCTTACCCAGAAGCAGCTGCGGGTTCTTATCACCCGATGCCCGAGTGCGCGGTAAAATTCCGCCAGTTCAGACTCCTGCATGAACAGGAATCTCCCTTTTGGCCCTCTAGGTCAAAACGATATAGAACACATTTCGCTCTCTAAATAAAGCAACAACTGGGTACTTGGCGTTGCGTATGCTTCAGACCGGTGATGGAACGACGCATGAGTTACTTTGCGTGGACGTAACCCCGTTCGGCTCCGCCTCTGCACGATCGTCAAAGCGCCCTTTCGGTCCCAGGCAGAAGCAGTTTTTCCCAGCCCGTCGCTCGGTTAGCAATCAGTCCCGAAACCCAACTTGCAAAGAGCCACTGGACTAAAGCTGGAATGGTCCTGCTCGCGCCTCACGCGCCGCTGCTCCAGCTTCGCACGCCCCGTCGCTATGCGGTTTCTACGAGGTCGCCTCTTCGCGTTCCCAGAGAGCGAAGGCCTCGGCAATACCGTTTTCCAGCCCTTTGAATTCGTGGTCGCATCCTGCGGCGCGCAGCGCCGCCAGCTTGGCTTCGGTAAAACTCTGATACTTGCCTGCCAGTGCAGCAGGGAAGGGCACGTACTCGATCGCTCCGCGCCCCATGAGCCCAATCAGGGTTCGCGCCACGTCGTTGAAGCTTCGGCTGACCCCGCTGCCTACGTTGAAGATCCCGCGGCGCGGCTTTCCGTCCGCAAAGAACAGGTTGACTCGGACAACGTCTTCGACCGAAACGAAATCGCGCCGCTGTTCGCCGTCGGCAAAGCCGTCGGTCCCGGTGAACAAGCGGGCGCGTCCGGTTGTCTTGAGCTGGCGGTAGAGCTGATACGGCATCGAGGCCATTTTCCCCTTATGCGCCTCGCGCGCGCCATACACGTTGAAATACCTTAGCCCTACCGCGGCGCTCTGCGGTGCGCTGGAGCCGGTAAGGCGCCGCCGCACGTGCATATCGAAGGCCAGCTTCGAAAGGCCGTAGAGGTTCAGCGGGCGCTCGTTCTCCGGCTGCTCGGCGAAGGCGCGCGCGCCTCCGTAAACGGCCGCACTCGACGCGTAAACCAGCGGAATTTTGCGCTCAAGCGCCAGACCGAGAACCTGCTTGGAGAAACGGAAGTTGTTCTCCATCATGTAACGGCCATCGGTAAGCGTCGTATCGGCGCAGGCCCCTTGGTGGAAGATTGCTTCGATGCGGTCGGGCAGCGCCCGCGCCGCAATTGCCTCCAGAAATTCCTCGGGCGCCATATAGTCGGCAAAGCGCAGGTCGGTGAGGTTTTGGAAATTCTCTCCGAGCCGATCGACCACCATCACGTCGTCGTCGCCCCGTTCGTTGAGCGCTCGCAGGAGGTTGCTCCCGATAAAACCCGCACCGCCAGTCAGGATGTACATTGCGTTCCGAAACGATCCCCCTTCTTCCGCTCGCGGCCGCCCAGGATTGAAGCCAGCGCCGCTCTCCGCGCGTGCTCGCGCCTGGGACCGAAGCCGGCCGGGCAACGCGCGTGCCCGCCGCGTTCATTTACTATGGAGGTGCGAAAGTGGAGTCAACCGGCGCGAAAGTCCTTCACACGGCAGTAATCAGCCGCCGCCGGCGGTGTGGGGCTCGCGTCCCAGGCCGTTGGCTTCGCCGAGACGGTCGTTTGCCCCGTCGCTGGCTGCTGTCACGGCTCCGCTGCCGTCACGCACGGCCTCGAACAGACGAAGCTGATAGGGCTGCTGGGATTTGGGAATCGGGGCGGGATACCTGCCGGTGAAGCAGGCGTCGCAAAAACCCTCGCGTTCCTCACCCAGGAACGAATAGAGACCGTCCCAGCTCAGGTAGCCGAGCGAATCGGCGGTTATCCAGCGGCGGATTTCCTCGACCGTATGGTTGGAGGCGAGCAATTCGTCCTGGGTCGGAGTATCGATGCCGTAGAAGCATGAATGGGTGGTCGGCGGCGCGGCGATCCGCATATGGACCTCGCGGGCACCCGCCTGGCGCAGCATCGGAATAACCTTGCGCAGCGTCGTCCCGCGCACGATCGAGTCCTCGACCAGCACCACGCGCCGGCCGCGCAGCAGTTCGACAACCGGGTTGAACTTGATCTTCACGCCGAAATGGCGAATCGACTGGCGCGGTTCGATGAACGTGCGACCGACGTAATGGCTCCTGACCAGTCCCATCTCGAAGGGCAGTCCCGATTCCTCCGCGTAGCCGAGCGCGGCGGCGTTGCCCGAGTCCGGCACCGGAACGACGACATCGGCGTCGGCCGGGCATTCGCGGGCCAGAGCGCGTCCCTGACGCTTGCGCACCTGGTAAACGTTGCGCCCGTAAAGAAGGCTGTCGGGACGGGCAAAGTAGACGTATTCGAAAATGCAGCGATGCGGCGCAAGCTTGGGAAACGGGTTCAGCGATCGGATTCCCTCGTCGTTGACGATGACGATCTCGCCCGGCTCAATCTCGCGCACGTAGTCAGCGCGCACCAGGTCGAG
>JAJYVB010000168.1 GCA_021792265.1 Deltaproteobacteria bacterium
GTTTGCTCTTTCATTGCTGGATCCATCTCTGCTCCCCCTGCGAAACGGTCCTTGCCGAACCCTAAAGCAGCGGCCCAACCTTGCCTACGAGTGCCAAAACCAACGTTCCGGCGGTGTGGTAAAGAGCCACTAGGACCAGCGCAACCGTGGCCAGGATAAGTGCGTATTCGGTCATCGTTTGGCCTTTGCCGCCAACTCTTCGCCTGAACCTTTCACCTACGAGTTGCATCTCACGCCCCATCCGAGCTTCATTGCCCGCCTCGTCAGCCGGTAGCCCGGTGGCGAGCCCGCGCGCTCGCCACCGGGCCGGTTTCCCCCCAAACCGGAAAGGCTTGGAGCCTGCGAACTTAGAGGTCCGCGTCGACCTTGTTCAACAGGGTGTTGACGTCGCCACCCAGCGTGAGGTAGCCCGCATACACGATCACGGCAACCGCCGCCAGAATGAGGCCGTACTCGGCCATCGTCTGTCCGGGGCTGAGGCGCTCGTGATACTCACGAATCCTCACGTACGTACGAGTGAGCCATTCCATACCTACTTCCTCCTTCTCCTCGTTATGGCCTCTTTGGGCCTTTTTAACCGTGCTTAGCTTCCAGATTACCGACCTACAGGTCAGCGTCGACCGTGTTCAGCAGGTTGTTAATGTCACCGCCCAGCGTCAGATAGCCGGCGTAAACGATCACGGCGACTGCGGCCAGAATGAGGCCGTACTCGGCCATCGTCTGTCCGGGACTGAGGCGCTCGTGATACTCACGAACCCTCACGTACGTACGAGTAAGCCACTCCATGTTTGATTCCTCCTTCGTTTTTTAACGGCCTTTTTGGCCTTTTTTAGCTTTTTTTCGCCAGCGGTTTAACGGCCTACTGGAGTAAGATGACTGAAAAGCTGCCATCAATTGGAGCGGTTGAACTTGGAGTGCCGCCCGCTGTCACCTGGTCGATGAATTCGCCGGTGATGTTGCCTTGGCCGTTGACGCTGACGATCCAGAATTCCGCGAAACCCATCACCTGGACCTGCGAGGATCCGTTAGGGTCGTTGAAATTGACGATAGGAATGGTGATTACCTGGGGATCGTTGAGGGGATGATCGGTCACCGTCCCTGTAGAGCTTGCTTCGCTAAGCCGATAATCGATCCCCTGCTGGGTGGGGCCGACCAGGTTGCCCGGCTCGGTGTAGATCATGTCGTTGATGTTGATTACGGACTGGTAACCGTATTCGATGTTGGTTTTGTAGGCGGAGCCGCCGGGATCGGAGCTTGGCGTATAGCCCATCGCAAGCGGCTCCCAGTTGCCAGGACCTACAGAGCCCTGCGCTGGAGCGAGCTTAAGGGTTATTTGCTCGTAAGGCGTAAGGCTGGTTCCGTATTGCAGTCCTATCGGCACAAGCCCGTTGGCTGAATTCGAGGCCTCGATTCCTGCTACCGCGCTGACGGCGACAATGCCGCTGGTCAGGCCGAGAACGCGCGCAAAATAGTAGGGAACTGTGCGCTGCAGCTTCATGGCGATCGACAAATCGTCTGAGGCGACCTGGACGTAGACAATTTCCGAGTTTTGGATGCCGTTGATCTCGGCGTAGTTCTGGGCCGTGCTGACGGCCACGCTGGGAGTGGCAGGCAAAAAGGTGGCGCCTGCCAGCACAGCCGAATCCGCCGCTTTCTGCAGTTCAACCCAGTTGAAGTAGAAAATCGCGACGTCGGTTCCGAGCGCTACGGCGCCAATCAGGGCCGGTAGGGCAAGAGCCAGAATTACGGCGACCTGGCCTTTGCAACGACGCGTTTTCAGCCTTGTAACAGCCGCGGGAGCTGCAATTTGTGCACGCATTGCAATCTGTCCAATCCGTTCGCGTAGAACGCTTTGTCCCAAGTACGCGGGGGGGGCTAAGCGCAGATTGCGTGCCAGATCTGATACCCAAGGAAAATCAAAAGCTAACGCTGGCAGAAGCTGACCACCGCGGCGTAAAGCTGCAACGATCGACGTTGCGGCACTGCAACGAGCCACCGATGGGGGCCGACTGAACAGGGTTGATCCAACGAGCTTGAAAAAGACAAGCCTTCCAATCGTTACCCCGGCGATTGGAAGGAGCTACAGTCAGCCTATCGCGGGTATTTGGCGCTTAAGAGCAACTTCGCGGCGTCAGGCTGGCACAGCCGGGTTAAGAGCTATTCGGTCGCCCGCCGAGGTTCCGTCGGCGGCCCCAGCGGCCAGTTCCAGCGCTTTGCGCGCCCCTATCACGAGCGAGGACACTCGCCACGGCTTAAGACGGCGGTCGATCCGGATAACCCGGTCAGCGCGATCGAGAAAAACGACGTCGATAGGGAAGCGCATGAAGAACATGTGCATCCACATGAACGGAATCAGGCGGCCAGCTATAAAGAGCATGCCCTCGCCGGGCTCCAAACCGGTACGTCCGAGAAGTCCTCGGCTCTGCTCGGCCACTCCATAGGCGACCGTAAGCCGCTCACATAGCACGGAGGACCGCGTGAGATTGACAGCCTTAAAGAGCTTGTCCATAGAGCAACACTTAAAAGCTTTGTTAATGCGGGAGCAAAAATTGAACCATAGGATTAGAGCGCTGGCGACCCCCTGTCCACAGCGGGTATTGTGGCGCTGGTCCAGTCGATTTTTGGTGTCCAACATGACGGCTGTGTATTAGAATCGTTCGGGGGTGGTCGCCCGGCGGGCGTTACGGCCACGAGTTTTTCGCACGATGCGCGTGTTCAGTTTGGTTGCGGTTATCTTTTATGCGCTGTCAGCGCTGAACTTCGGCTTGGCGCGATCAGGCGGTTCTGCACGCTGGATGAGGGTTGGCCTGACAGCGTTGGTGGTTGGCGTCGCCTTCCACGGCATCGACCTGGTAGTAGGGAGCTTGCGCGCGGGCAACCTGCCGGTCGGCAACTTTCCCGAGGCGCTTTCGTTCCTTGCCTGGCTGACGGCACTTGCCGGCCTGGTACTAATCGCTCGCTTCCGGTTTGCGGTGGTGGGAGCATTCACCGCATCGGCAGCCTTCGTCGCGCTGGGAATCGCGGCGATGTTAATGAGGAGAGGCAAGCTGGTTTTACCGGCTGCGCTTAGAAGCGGATGGCTACCGATTCACGTCACGCTGGCGTTTCTCGGTTATTCGCTGTTTCTGTTGGCCGCCGGAGTGAGCGCGCTGTACCTGGTTTACGAGTCACGCCTCAAGGGGAAGCATCCGTTTCCAGTAGGGGGGCCTCCGACGCCGAGCCTGGAGAGGCTCGATTTCATCAATTACCGGTTGCTCGGGTGGGGTTTCCTGATGCTAAGCCTGGCTATTGTTAGCGGCTCGATCTGGGCTGACGCGACCTGGGGCCATTTCTGGTCGTGGGAACCGCAGGAGTCGTGGTCGCTGGTAACCTGGCTGCTCTACGCGGCGTTGCTTGAGTCGCGGCTTACGGTGGGATGGCGCGGCCGGCGTGCTGCCGCGCTTACGCTGGTGGTATTTACCGTGCTGCTTGGCTCATTCGTGGGTGTGAGCCTGTTCCATCCGGGCAAACACGGGGGGAGCTTCGACTGAGGATGAATCAGACGGTTTTTGTCCTCGGCGTCAACCATCGCACGGCACCGGTTGAGCTGCGCGAGCGGCTTGCTTTCGGCAACGGCGAAGTTATCGGCGTACTAACGCGGCTCAAGGCGCAAAGCCCGGCGCTCTGCGAGGCGGCGCTGCTTTCAACCTGCAACCGGACCGAGGTCGTAGGCGTGAGCGCGGACAGTGCGCTGGCAACGCGCGAAACGCTGGCTGTCCTGGGTGCTGTGCGCGGAGTTGACTGCAAGCCGCTGGCTGGAGCCTCGTACCGGTTCGAGGGCGCCGACGCCGTACGGCATTTGTTTAGGGTTGGTGCGAGCCTCGATTCGATGGTGGTGGGCGAAGCGCAGATTCTTGGCCAGCTCAAGTTCGCATACGCGCAGGCGGTTGCCGCAGGCACGGTCAGCCTGGTTCTTCATCGCGCCTTCCACAAGGCTTTTGCCGTTGCGAAACGGATCCGCAAGGACACGCTCATCGGCCACGGCTCGGTCTCAGTAAGTTCGGTCGCGGTCGGTCTGGCGGCGCAGATTTTCGATACGCTGGCCGACAAAACCGTGATGCTGCTCGGCGCCGGGCGCATGGCCGAGATCGCCGCGCGCCATTTCAAGGCGCATGGCGTCCAGTCGATCCTGATCTGCAGCCGCACGTTCGAAAACGCGGCCGCCATCGCCCAGGAGCTCGGCGGCACCGCCGTGCCGATGCAATCGCTGCGCAACTATCTGAAGCTGGCCGATATCGTGATCGGCTCGCTCGCGGCCACTCAGCCAATTCTCGGTCCTAGCGAGTTCGAGGCGGTCATCCGTGAACGCCGTTACCGCCCGGTCTTTCTGATCGATCTTGGTGTTCCGCGAAACTTTGACGCGCGACTAAACGGTATCGAGAACATCTACCTCTACGACATCGACGACCTTGAAAAGGTTGCGGCTCGCTCGCGCAGTGAGCGGGCGAGCGAAGTCGAACGGGCAGAGGCGATCGTCGAACTCGAACTGGCAGCCTTCCTCAAATGGCTCGAAAGGCTGGAGCTGGTCCCAGCGATTAAGCGGATTCGGCTGAGCATGGAGGAATTGCGCGACCTGGAACTTGACCGCCATCGCGGATGGCTCATGGCGCTCGACGCCGAGGCGCGGGAGCGGGTCGAGATGCTGACGCGTGGGCTGATGAACAAGGTGCTGCACCGTATCATGACCGGGCTCCGCCAGGGCGTCGACGGCTCGCGCGAAGGGCTCGACACGGCGGAATTGGCGGGCCGTCTGCTATGCGGCGGCGGGCGATCGCATTCCTTCGACGACGAGGACGGCAGTGACTCGGGCGATGCTATCTAAGCCGCGAAGGGCCGGGAAACGTCGCGGATCTGCTCGCGTATCGTCTCCGGCGCTATAGGCCTCGTCAGCACGACCCGATGGCTTTCACCCTGCGTATAGGATCGCGGCCAAGTCCGCTTGCGCTTGCCCAGGCGGGGATGGTGAGGGACGCCCTCGAGTCGTTACTCCCTCATACGCGCACGGAAGTCGTTGCGGTTAAAACAACGGGCGACCGGCTTGAGACCGCTGAGCTTTCGCGCGTGGGGGGCAAAGGCCTGTTCGTCAAGGAGCTTGAGGCGGCGCTGAGCGAGCGCCGAGTCCATCTGGCAGTCCATTCGATGAAGGATCTACCGGCACGGTTGGCCGGCGGCTTCAGGATCGCGGCCGTCCCGGCGCGCGAGGACGCGCGCGACGCGCTCATTACGCACGGCGCTGGCGGACTGGACGCGCTGGCGCCGGGTGCGAGGCTGGGAACCTCGTCGGCGCGACGCCGTTTCGAGGCACTAAGGCGGCGTCCCGACCTTCAAATCACGCGGCTTCGGGGAAACATCGACACCAGGATGGGCCGGGTCCTTCGAGGCGAGCTTGACGCGACAATTCTAGCGATCGCGGGTCTTAAGAGGCTCGGTCACTCCGGCGCCGCCCATGTCGAACTGCTCAACGACGCCGATTTCATTCCGGCAGCCGGACAAGGCGCGCTCGCACTCGAAGCGATCGACGAAGGGCCGGTGGGTGGCTCAGAAGAGGTCGAGCGCGCAGTAGCGGCGCTCAACGATTGGCGGGCAGAAGTTGAGACAGCAGCAGAGAGAGCGTTTCTGGCCGCAATCGGTGCGTCGTGCGCGTCAGCGGTCGGGGCCAAAGCGACGGTCGTGAGTGACCGACTTCGGCTGACGACCCTGATATTCAGCAGTGACGGTTCGCGATGGCTGTCCGAGCCGGCCGAAGGAACTTTGGCCGACGGTTCGGCGAGCGCCGAAGCGCTAGGCAGGGCGACTGGCGAGCGGATACTCGGACGCGGAGCGGCGGAATTGCTTCGGGCAGAAGAAACGTTGTGAACGCCCAAAAGGCCGATTCTCCGATTATGACGCCGCTTGCCGGGCGGCGAATTGTCGTCACGCGTTCGAGCTCACAGGCGGCCGACTTCGCCGCGAGACTTCGCGCTTTGGGAGCGGAGGCGATCCAGTTCCCGACTATCGAGATAGTCCCCCCTGACAGCTACGACATGTTAGACAGCGCGATTGCGCGTCTTAACACTTTCGACTGGGTTATATTTACGAGCGCAACCGGCGTCGAGCACTTTGTTCAACGTCTCGAAAGCCTGGGCAGGAAAACTGCGGAGCTTTCGGAGCATCTGATCGGCGCTATTGGACCTGCCACCGCCGCGCGGCTTGAGCGCTGCGGCTTACGGGCAGCCGCGGTTCCGGTCGAATACCGCGCCGAGGCGATCATCGACGCGATTGGCGAGGCGCGTATCGCGGGTCGAAGCTTTCTCATCCCGCGCGCGCAGGTAGCGCGTCAGGTGTTGCCCGAGCTGCTGCACGCCAAAGGCGCGCGGGACGTGGTTGTCGCACCTGCCTATAGGACGGTGAGCCCTCATGCGCCGGAAGTGGCTCGTATCCGGGAGTTGCTGGCAACCGGTTCGATCGATCTAGTGACCTTTACGAGTTCAAGCACGGCGAGCAACTTCGCGGCGATGGTCGAGCCGATGACCGGCACAGTACGCGCGGCGGTAATCGGACCCATAACGGCGGCCACGGCGCGCGAGTTGGGATTTTCAGTTGTCGTTGCACCGGCCGAGTACACGGTAGAGGCTCTGACCCATGCGATCATTCAGTATTTCGACGCTCGGCCGTAGGCAGGCATTTGTGCCAAGCACTGTTCCTGGCACGCATGTCGTGCAGGTATAATCGCGCCAGAACCCGTCAGGGGGACCGATCCCGATGGCTTTTCCCGTAAATCGTCCGAGAAGGCTTCGGCGCAGCGAGACGTTGCGCCGGATGGTACGGGAAACGCGGCTTTCGCCCGATAACCTGATACAGCCGCTTTTCGTGTGTCCGGGCCGCAACGTGGTGCGACCGGTTGGATCGATGCCCGGGGTCGCTCAGCTTTCGGTTGACCGGGCTGTGGCCGAGGCACGCGAGGTCCGTGATGCCGGCGTTCCGGCAGTTATCCTTTTCGGAATTCCGGAGCACAAAGACCCGTTGGGAAGCGAGGCCTGGAGCGACTCGGGCGCGGTTCAGCGTGCGGTCAGGGAAATCAAGGAGCGGGTTACGGGATTGGCGGTCATAACCGACGTCTGCATGTGCGAATACACCGACCACGGCCATTGC
>JAJYVB010000169.1 GCA_021792265.1 Deltaproteobacteria bacterium
GTCCATCGGGCGGACGATGACACCCTCGCGCAGGAGCCGTTCGAAGACTTCGCTGCCGCGACCGACGTCGGCCAGAACGAAGTTTGCATGGCTTGGGACGAAAGCGAGACCCAGGGCGCGGAACTCGCGCTCGAAGTACTCCATTCCGGCGCGATTCACCTCGAGCGTGCGCTGCACATGCTCCTGGTCGTCCATTCCCGCCATCACCGCGGCCTGTCCCAGCGAGGTTACGTTGAACGGCTGACGCACGTTCTGAAGCATCTGCACAACGTCCGGGCGCGCTACCGCGTAGCCCACCCGCAGCCCGGCAAGGCCGAATATCTTCGAGAACGTGCGCAGCGTTACGAGCAGGCGGCGACCGTCGTGGTAGTCGAGCGAATTCGGATAGCCGGGGTCGCGTACGAACTCGAAGTAGGCCTCGTCGGCGACGATAACCACGTGTTCCGGCACCCGGCCGAGGAACCGCTCCCATTCGCCGCGCCGGTATATCGTTCCGGTCGGGTTGTTGGGATTACCCAGATAAACCAGCCGCGTGTTCGTGTCGATCGCATCAGCCATTGCGTCGAGGTCGAACTCGTAGTTCTGCCGCAGGGGAACGACTTTTGCCGTCGCGCCGGCCGAGGCAATCGCCAGCTCGTAAATTACGAAGGAGTGTTTGGCGACAACAGCGTTCAGGCCGGGACGCAGGAAGAGAAAAGCGAGCAGGTTCAGAATCTCACACGATCCCGAGCCCATGAAGATATGGTCGGTTGCAAAACCCAGCCGCTCGGAGAGCTTATGCACCAGGTCGTAACTGGAGCCGTCGGGGTAGCGGTTGAGGCCCGCAAGCGCAGCCTCGATCGCCCTGAGCGCCAGCGGCGAAGGGCCTATCGGGTTCTCGTTGGAGGCGAGCTTGGCCGGCTCTTCGATCCCCAGTTCGCGCTGCACCTCTTCGATCGGCCGCCCTGGGACGTAGGGCTTGATTGCCGCAACCGACGGAAAAACCAGTTCCTGAGCTTTCAACAAGCGACTTGCACGGCGGCGTTAAACCCCCACCGACCTCGCTTCAGGATACGATCCCAGTACTTTCAAAAAAAGAGCACGCTCCTTCAGTGCCGCCAGGACTCTGCGCACCTTCGGATCGTCGCGATGGCCCTGGAAGTCGACGAAGAAAAGATAGGCCCAAGGCTTCGAGCGCTGCGGGCGCGACTGAATCATCGTCAGGTTGATGGAGTTGCGCGCGAAGAGGCCCAACGCCTCGTGCAGAGCGCCGGCGCGTTCCGGGATCGCGCATAGCAGGCTCGTTTTGTCGCGTCCCGTGCGTCCCGCGGGCTCTTTGCCGATCACCAAAAACCGCGTGGTGTTCTTAGAAGCATCCTGGATGTTTTCGGCAAGCACCGTAAGGCCGTAAGCTGTGGCGGCCGCCACCGACGCGATCGCGCCCCAATCCGGATGGTCCGCCGCCAGTTTAGCCGCGTAAGCGTTGGAAGCGACCGCTTCCAACTCGCAGCGCGGGAAGTTGGCGGCCAGGTAATTGCGGCATTGGGCGAGCGACTGTTGATGGGCCACGATGCGCCGCAGGGCGTCGGGATCGCCGCCTCGCGCCAGCAAGGCGTGACGGATGGGCATCAGGATTTCTCCGATGATGACCAGCGGCGTCTCGATAAACAGGTCGAGCGTGAGCGTCACCGAGCCCTCGGTCGAATTCTCGACCGGCACCACGCCCAGGCCTGCCTCCTCGCCGTCGATCGCCTGGAAGACCGCGGGGATGGACGGCGCGGCTAGAAACTCAGCGCTCGAGCCGAAGTGAGCGCGTGCCGCTTCGTGCGAATAAGTGTGCTCCGGGCCGAGATAGGCTATTCGCAGCGGGCGTTCGAGAGCCCGGCAGGCCGAGACAATCTCGACGAATATCCTCCGTACCTGGTCGTCGGTAAGCGGTCCGGGATTTTGCCGGATGGCGTTTGCCAGCACTTCGCTTTCGCGCGCCGGCTGGTATACCTCGGACCGGTTGTCCCGTTTGAGCGCGCCGATACGCATGGCAAGACGCGCGCGCTCGCCGAGCAGCCGCACGAGGCGTTGATTGATCTGATCGATTCTTTGGCGCAGCCGCGCCATTTCGGGACGACGCCGGTCAGGCGGTTTTGGCTCCATGCGGAAGTGACGGTTAGCCCGGCAGGCGGCGGTTTTCAAGACAATCGTCAAGTAGGTAGGGTGAACCCATAGCAGCAAACTTAGCCTCGCGCGAACGCCGCAGCGCTTGCGGCGTCATCCTATCCATCCGCGCCAGAGATCGCCGAAGCACGGCGCCGAGCTCCCGCGCCGCCGCCTGAGGGTCCATATGGGCACCGCCGGCCGGCTCGGTGACGATCTCGTCAACCACACCGAGAGCCTTGAGGTCAGCGGCCGACAGTCTTAGCACCCGAGCTACGTCGTCCACCTTTTCCGGACCTGCCGAGCGGAACAGGATAGCCGCGCATCCCTCCGGCGTGATGACCGAGTAGCAGGCGTTTTCCTGGATTAGCACGACATTGGCGACCGCTAGCGCGAGCGCGCCACCTGACCCACCCTCGCCTATAATGCAGGTGATAACGGGTGTTTCCAAGCGCGCCATCAGTTCGAGGTTGGCCGCAATAGCTTCCGCCTGACCGCGCTCCTCGGCTCCCACTCCAGGCTCCGCTCCCTGGGTATCCACGAACGTGATAAGCGGCAGGCCGAAGCGATGGGCAAGCAGATATAGCCGTGCGGCTTTGCGGTAACCCTCGGGATGGGGCTTGCCAAAGTTGCGCCGCAGCCGCTCCGAGGTCGAGTGGCCGCGTTGATGGCCGACGATCGCCACCGGTCGCGTTCCGAAGTAACCGAGACCCGCGACGATCGCCGGATCGTCGGCGAAGCGCCGGTCGCCGTGAATCTCGATGAAGTCGCGAATCAGGAGGCCAACGTAGTCGAGCGTCTGCGGACGGGCCGGATTGCGCGCCAGCCGTACCCGATCCATTGGCGCCAGCGCGCTGCTCCATTGCTTTGATACGTCCCGCAGTTCGCGCGCCAAACGCACCCTTTCTGACGACCCACTATCGCGCGCCAGTTCGCTCCGAATCGCCAGCATTCGCGCCTCCAGGTCGGCTGCCGACAACGGTTCGTCCTGCTCGGCTTGCGGTTTCATAACGAAACGCCGGAGTTCTGCGGCCCGGCAGCCTGGCCTGGCACGCGGGCGCCGAAGAACATCAACAGCATCGGCAAAGCTTCTTCTTCGGCGCCTTCGGGGTCAAGCCACCTTATCGCCGGATCGCGCCGAAACCAGGTAAGTTGCCGCTTGGCTAGCCGGCGCGACTCGCGCTTGGCCAGCGCGATCGCGTCTTCCAATCCCAGTTCACCCCGAAGAAAGGCTGCAATCTGGCGGTACCCGATGGCGTCAAACACCGGAGCGTTGGAACTTGGGCCGACCGCCAGAAGGCGGCGAACTTCCTCGACCAGGCCAGCGGCCAGCATCGCACCGAAGCGCCGCTCGATTGCGGCGTACAGCACGGCACGAGGCGGCGCCAGACCGAGTTTCAGAGCTTCGAAGGAAGGTTCGGCAAGTCGATGCTCGGCATGATGGACGCTGAGCGGCCGCCCGGTAACCTCAAACACTTCCAGCGCACGGACGATCCGTTTGAGATCGCCGGGAGCGATGCGATTAGCTGCTTCGGGATCGAGCTCGCGCAGGCGGCCATGCAGAGCCGCGCTGCCTTCGAGAGCGGCGGTCTGACGAAGGCGCGCTCGGAGTTCCGGCGATGCGGCCGGTCCGGCGAAAATGCCGTCCAGCAGCGCGCGAAGGTAGAGTCCGCTTCCGCCGACGATGATGGGCGGCCGTCCCCGTTCCGCAATTTCACGAATCGCTGCGCGCGCGAGCCGCCCGTACACAGCGACATCGAGCGGACTGTCGGGCGAGCGGATGTCAATCAAATGATGGGGTAGGCGGCGGCGCTCGTCAGCGGTTGGCTTGGCGGTGCCGATATCCAAACCGCGGTAGAACAGGCGCGAATCGCAGTTGACGATCTCGCCTCCGATACGCTCGGCCATTCTGAGCGCCAGCCGCGATTTGCCCGCGCCCGTCGGTCCCACGATGGCGGCAACCCGCACCTTGCCGACTCGGGCATTTGCGGCCGGGCCGGCGGCCTGAGCATTCGTCTCCGGCTGGCTCATCGGCGGAACATGCGCTCAATCTGGCCCCGCGCAAAGCGAATATGCACTGGGCGTCCGTGCGGACAGGTCGCTTTGAACTGGGTACGGTCAAGATCGGCAAGCAGAGCGTGAATCTCGGCGTCGCTGAGCACCCGTCCCACCCTGACCGAGCCGTGACAGGCGAGCTGGCGCAGCAGGGTTTCGAAGGCGCTTTCGCCGCCACGCGCCGCCGGCGCGTTGCCTATGCTT
The DNA here is from genome assembly GCA_021792265.1 of Deltaproteobacteria bacterium. Classification (GTDB taxonomy): domain Bacteria; phylum Desulfobacterota; class Binatia; order Binatales; family Binataceae; genus JAJYVB01. Next base: position 4,390 of record JAJYVB010000169.1, read on the forward strand.
TCGATCAGGTCGCGCAGCAGTTGCTCAGCCCCGCCGGCCCCAAAAACCGCCGGCGCTCCTTTAAGCAAAAGCGTAGTGGGGCCGAAAGTCTCCAGTTCGAAGCCCACCGCCCGAAGCTGGGGCAGGGCGGCCTCGGCGTGCGCCGCTTGTGCCGGATTGAGTTCTATCGTTACCGGAGTGAGGAGCGACTGCACTTCGACGCCGCCTTCGCGCAGCTCACGTCGAAGCCGCTCGAAGGTTACGCGCTCATGTGCCGCATGCTGGTCGACCAGCAAGAGACCGTCGTCATCCTCAAGCACGACGTAGCCCAGGAAAAGCTGGCCGAGAAGGCGTAGCTGCGAATAGAGCGGTATGTTGGCTCCGGCCGGCACCGCTGCTACGGGTGAAGGTTTGTCCGACGCGGCGACGTCCGGCGCAACTGCCGCGCCGGCTTCGGAAGGGGCCGAAGCTGCGCGAAAGCCTAGGCCAAGCGGACGTTGCATCGCGTGCCGATAAGGAGCGTCTGCCACCAGTCGAAGCGGCCGATCGTCCGAACCAGCCCCGCGCTCAGCTCCGGCAAAAGGTTGCTTCGCCGGCTCCTGCGACGCCATTGCGCGGTCTTCAACGACACCGGCTCTCGAGGCGTCATCCGCTCCCATATGCGGCACCGGCAGCCCGGCAGGGAGCGGCGCGGCTGCTACTCCGTGCTGTGCGAGGTGCGATCGAATCGCGTCGTAAACAATCTCAAAGACGGCTCCGGAGCGGCGAAAACGAACTTCGCTTTTCATCGGGTGGACGTTGACGTCCACCTCAGCCGGCGCAACCTCAAGGAAAACGATCGCTGCCGGGTAACGGTTGCGCGGCAGGAGCGTCTGATAAGCCTGGACTACCGCCCGCGCCAGCGCGCGATCACGCACCGGGCGTGTATTGACGAACAGCATGACCATGCGGGAGGTCGGAAAGGAAGTCTGGCTCATCGACGCGAGTCCAAAAGTCCTCATACCGCTTCGGGCGAGTTCGAAAGGCACCATGGTGTCTGCGAGCTTGGGCCCGAAAAGCTGGCGGGCGCGTTCCAAAAGCGAGCGCGTGCGCGCCAAATCAAAGACTACCCGCCCGTCGCAAATCAACGAAAAGGCGATGCGATGGTTGGCCAGGGCCAGACGCTGCAAAGTCTCGGCTACCGCTGCCTGCTCGCTGGCTGGTGATTTCAGAAACTTAAGCCGGGCCGGGGTGTTGAAAAAAAGCCGTTTTGCCTCGACCATGGTTCCCGGCGCCATGGCGCACTCCGAAACCTTCTGCACTTCGCCGCCGGTTGCGCAAAGTTCGATTCCATTGGGATCGCTGGGGCGCCGCGTGCGCAGGCATAGCTCGGTTACGCTGGCGATGGCTGCAAGCGCCTCGCCCCTGAAGCCGAGCGTACGGATGGCGGCCAGGTCGGAGGCGTCGCGGATTTTTGATGTAGCATGACGGCGAAGCGAGAGCGTGGCGTCGTGCGGTTCCATGCCACATCCGTCGTCGCCTACGAATATACGATCGCATCCGCCCCGTTCGACCTCGGCCCTGATCGACCCGGCACCAGCGTCAAGGGCGTTATCGATCAATTCCTTGAGCGCGGAAGCCGGCCGCTCGACGACCTCGCCGGCGGCCGTCTGGCTTGCAACGTGTTCGGGCAGAATGTGAATCAGCCGCTCCGCCATCGGTCGAAATGTCTATTCCTGGCTCCTGCGATGGATGTGACGTAATGACAATGGAGCTTTAGCAGGCTGGTGAAAAACACTTTTCACCAGCCTGCTCCCCTCACTGTAGTCTCTCCCGGAGGGAGAGAGCTATAGGAAAGAAGCCGGTTTTCCGCAGGGTTTTGAGCGCCAATCTCGCTACCGCGCGGAAATCTCCAGTCTTTCAACACCCTGTCACGGCATCCGACACAAGCCGTGTGCCGGGCTGCGCGGGCGCTCTTTAAACGGGGTTGCGGAGCGTGATACTTTGAGGCCCGATTTAACATCCAGGATAGATCCGATGAGGCAGTGTGCAATTTGCGGCAAGCAACCGGCGGTGGGCAACAACGTGAGCCACGCCAACAACAAGACGAAGCGGCGCTGGATGCCGAATTTGCACACAGTGCGGGCACAAGTAGGCGCTGTGTCGCGCCGGTTGACCGTCTGCACGCGATGCCTCCGCAGCGGCTTCGTCAGCAAGCGTGCTGTTCGAACGCCCGCCCAAGCCTGAATTTCACGTAAGCTTGCCGGGTAGGCCTTTGGCGCGGTCAGGGGCGAGCGAGCATAAGCCGCCACTCGGCTCCGCCCGCTGTCTGCAGCTTTCTTCCAGGGACAGCTCCCTCGCCGTCACTCGACTGTGAAGCGGCGGATGATTTCCTGCGGTATCGGTGCTCCAACAATCCGTTTCGAGTCCGCGGCATGGCGCAGCGCCCAGACTCGAGTTTCCGTGCCCCCGACCGCAAGGCTTTCGCCCTTGAGGAAGCGGTGAGTTACCGTGAAGCTGCGGCGGCCCCATTTGGAGACCCAGCTTTCGACAGTCAGTTCATCGCCGAACGAGGAAGGGATGACGAACTGCGCGCGTACGTCCACCGCCGGAATGCCCACGCTGCCGAAATCTTCGCGAATCGCCCGGTAAGAAAGTCCTGCCCGCTCGAAAAGCGAGGCGGTGCAAACGTCAAACCAGGCGAAGTAATTGGGATAAAAGACAATACCTGCCGAGTCGCAGTCGCCCCACTCGACTCGAATCGTGCGCCGGTTGACCAGCG
>JAJYVB010000170.1 GCA_021792265.1 Deltaproteobacteria bacterium
CAACGGATCGGGTAGCGTGGATGACGCGAGCAGTTGGACCTGCCCGCCGCATGACCACACGCTCCTCAGGTCCGGCTTTTTGGGCCGGGAATCCGGGGCCGACGCCCAGTTGTTTACCGGCCCAGGACAAGGGTCCGGTGATCAGGGTAATCAGGGTGGTCAGGGTAACCAAGGTGGTCAGGGTAACCAGGGGCACGGTTCCCATCGTGACGGCTAACCGCAACTGCAAGCCGGTGTGAACGCCCAGTTGTTCACCGGCGAGTAGAGTCCGCTGCAGCAGGTGGGTGGAAGACCCTTTTCACCCACCTGCTCCTTGTGCGAGGTGCGCGGCAATCAGCGCTTGGAGAGCGAATTCTCCCTGTAAACCGGCTTCGATTAGAAACGGGTTAGCTTTGCTCGAATGGTGGTGGATATCTAACTGAGTCGCTTGGTCCAGAAGCCGCCCTGGTTGGGCAAAAGGGGCGGCTTCATCAACCGGCGCCGGAGCGACCTCGCGAAAGAAAAAGCGAGGAACGGCCGGCCAAGAAGGAGGAAGTCATGAAAAGTCTGCGATCGGTGCCTGCAAGCGAGGCTTGGTTGCGGGCGAAGCCTCTCCATCCCTCTCCCGCCCATGTGCTGGGCATGGCCGCCATTGCGGCGTTCGTTCTGATTGCTTTGAAGTCTCCCGCCCACGCGACGATTACGAACTGCAACCTAACTTACGTGCAAAACGCCGCGCCACCTGGAGTCACGGTTGGGCCCATAACGGATCTCGGGTCCCCGGCCCCGACGCCGACCAACGGCGTTGAGGATGTGCCAGCCGGCACCTTCGGCCCCGGGTCGCCCGAGGAATGCCTGGTAACCGGAACCGAGGTAACGAACTCGGCCGACGGCAAGACCGCCAATTTCGGGGCCTTGCTGCCTGACCCATCGCTCTGGAACGGGAAATTCATGTTCCAAGGATGTGGCGGCAACTGCGGAAGCGTCGGCTTATCTCCTACAGTCGACGTTTTGAACAAAGGCTATCCTGTATGGGCGACTGACGACGGCCATCTGGGCAGCAATATCTCATGGCCGATCAGCTCACCTGGGGTGCTCGACCAGGACAACGTGATTGATTTCGCATACCGCGCGGTTCACACAACCGTGGTCGATGGCAAACAATTTACGCTCAACTACTTCGATGCGTCGAGCCTTTCATACTCGTACTACGAGGGATGTTCGGATGGCGGCCGTGAAGGGATGGTTGATGCGAACCGCTATCCTGCCGACTTCGATGGTGTACTGGCCGGCGATCCCTACTTCGACGTGCCGGGGCAAAATATCATCGTTTCGAACGTAACCGTGCAGTTTCGCTTCGGCAACGCGGACGGGTTTGTTTCACCGGCGCTCTTTGTCCTGGCTGATCAGTACTTCATTAATAAATGTGACGCAGTCGATGGAGTGAAGGACGGGTTGGTCCAGGATCCCGAGCTCTGCAACTTCAATCCGGAGACCGATCTGCCGCGGTGTTCCGGCAGCTCCGCCGTGAACTGCTTCACGCAGGCTCAGATCGATTCGTTGACCTCGATTCTGACCGGGATGACCGATCCGCATGGAACTGTGATCCATGCGGGTTTCCCGGAGCCTGATGCGAACCTGGCGATTTGGACGGCGATATCGGGCAAGGGCATCGTCAACTACACAGGGCCCCAGCCGTGGTCTGGCCCTGGGGCACCCTTCGACTGGCTAATCAACGACTCGGGTATCGATTACTGGGCATATCTTGGTGAGCCGAGCTACAACAGCCTGAAGACGCTGGGATTTACTTATCAGTCGGGCGGAGCGGGGCGAATCCGGCTGTTTCACGTGATTGCGCCGGACAACACTATCGCAACGATCTACAACGCGATGAACATCGCCTCCGGCTATTTTCCGAACGAGCTGTCGCCTTTCATTTCCCAGGGCCGCAAGCTCATCCTCTACCACGGTTTCAGCGACGGCCTGATCACGCCTTACACCACTATCCAGTATTACCGCCAGCTGGCCAGCCTAAACGGCGGCTTCAATAGCCTGGAAAACAACGTACTCTTCTTCATGGTACCGGGAATGTACCACTGCGGTGGCGGATATGGGCCGACCAACTTCGGGCAGCCTGGCACGCAACCGACAGTGGTCGATGCCGCGCACGACGCTACGACCGCTTTGGAAAACTGGGTCGAGCATGGTGTCCAGCCGCAGGATTTCATCGGCACCAACTCTTCGGGCACCCGCACCATGCCTTTGTGCCCCTTCCCGGAACAGGCGCAGTACAACGGTTCGGGTAACGTGAATGATGCGGCCAACTGGAGTTGCCCACCGCATGACCACACGCTCCTCAGGTCCGGATTTTTGGGCCGGGAATCCGGGGCGGACGCCCAGTTGTTCACCGGCACGGTGCCAGGGTCCGAGTCCGGTCATCCGGGACACGGGCCCCATCATCATGACGGCTAAACGCAGCCGCAAGCCGGTGTGAACGCCCAGTTGTTCACCGGCGAGTAGAGTCCGCTGCAGCAGGTGGGTGGAAGACCCTTTTCACCCACCTGCTCCTTGTGCGAGTTGCGCGGTAATCAGCGCTTGGGGAGCGAATTCTCTCTGTAAACCGGCTTCGACTCGAAACGGGGTTAGCTTTGCTCGAATGGTGGTGGATATCTAACTGAGTCGCTTGGTCCAGAAGCTGCCTTGGTCGGATAAAAGGGCAGCTTCATCAACCAGCGCCGGAGCGACCTCGCGAAAGAAAAAGCGAGGAACGGCCGGCCAAGAAGGAGGAAGTCATGAAGTGTCTGCGACCGGGGCATGTAGACGCAACTTGGTTGCGGCCAAAGCCCCTGCTTCGTTTGGCTGCTCAACTGGCCGGCGTAGCCGCCATCGCTTTCTGGGCCCCTTTGGCTCAGGCAACCACACTGCCCACTTGCACCCAGCTCGGAAGCAACCCCGCGACATTAACCGCAGCGTGGCTGGCTAACGATTTTGAGGGAAGCCCGCAGATTATCTCGGGAACTCTCAGCTCGGCCATCATACCCTCGGCGCCCGCCCAGCCGGCGAATCCTCCTCGGCTTCCCACGGCCACCCCGGCAACTCCGGCCTACTGCCAGGTGAGCTTCACCTTTTCCGACGGCTTGTCTGGACCGGCAGACGGTTACGACGTGGGACAGACACAGATGATCGAGATCCAAATCGTGCTGCCTCTGAGCACTGCTGACGGGGGTTCCGGCGGTGTCGAGGGCAACTGGGTCGGAAAGTTGATGGTTGGCGCCAGCCCCGGCTTCTCGGGATCGCTCGGGTGGGCTGCATACACTGAAGGCCGTGACCTCGGCGATCAAACCTACGCAATCCGGCTCGGCTATATCGGTTCCGCCACTGACACGGGTCAACATAACCCGCCCTTCGGCGTTATTCAGACTGGACCATTAGCTCATACCCTGGATCTCGGCACAATTGCGGACTGGGCCTACCGTGGTACTCACTACGGCAAGCAATGGGCCGTGCTTCTCTCCCAACTGTACTACGGGCAATCCCCGGTTCGCACCTATTACGACGGCTGCTCGGGCGGCGGAAATGAGGGGATGGGGCAGTTGCAAAATTACGGCAACGAGTACGACGGCTTCCTCATCGGTGCCCCAGCCTACTTCTGGCAGCAATTTCGGCAGGCAGATAGCTGGCCGGCTATCGTCTTCAAGAAGTTGGTCCAACAGGGTGGGGCACTGCCTACACCGGCTCAAATGGCAGCCGTGGACGCGGCCGCTATCGCGGCATGCGACGTCGAGGGCTACGATACCGTCAAAGACGGCATCATCTCCGACCCGCGCGCCTGCACCTTCAGCGCCACCGCCAACATCTGCGGGGCAGCAACGGCACCGGCGGCGCCCGACTGTCTGACGGCCGCTCAGGCCGCAGCCGTCGATCGGATCTGGGACGGTCCACGAAACCATTACGGCTTGCGAATAGAGTATCCTTTCGATCGCGGCATACCGTTCGGCACACCAGGCTTCGGAAGCGTGGCAATATCGACCCAGGTTACCGGCAGCACCAGTCAAGTGATGCAGTGGGATCACAAGGATCTCACGTTCGATGGCAACAATCTTTTTGTAGATGCGCAATCCCTCTCCCTGGCCGGCAACCCTCCCAACGGCATCACCTACGAGGACGAAGCCACCCTGGGCGCGAACACGGTGGATGATTACAGCGACAATCAAAACCCAGTCCTCGACCTGGCTGTGGGACACGGCACCAAGGTTATCCAGTTGCACGGGACAGCCGACGGCGCCATCCGGTGGCGGCAGGATGTCGACTATTACCGGCAAGTGGGCACTTGGTACGGCCATGGCAAACTGGATTTTCAAGCTCTACAGAGCTGGTATCGGTTCTTCATGATGCCCGGCGTCGGCCATTGCACCGGCGCGTTGGGCGGCGGTGTGGGCCCGTCGGCTGTCGATCCTTTCCTGGCGTTGGTGAACTGGGTCGAGAACGGCGTTGCTCCGGATTCGATTCTTGCTCAAGGCGGCGCCGGCGCGCCCCCGACGCGTACGCGTCCGCTCTGCCCATTTCCGGAAACCGCCATCTACAACGGGACCGGCAGCACTGACGACGCGAGTAATTTTCATTGCGGCGGAGACCTCGAGACGCGGGACGTCGTCTGTAACGATCTGCTCACGGTGTACAAGGACGAAAACGGGAATCGTCTGGAGTCCAAAGACGTAGATGCCCAGGCGTACCACTGCAGAAGCCAGGAAGGACAAAACAACCAGGGACACGGTAAAAACCCTGGCAACGGGTAATGATTATTGAAGAAATCGCACCGAAGTGAGATCGTTTGATGCCCTGTTGATACCGTTGAGACGGCTTAAAAGGAAGGTCTGTGCTGCCATGTTGCTTGCCTGTGCATCAGCCTACTTTATCTATCCCTCGACGTGTCAGCGTTGGTGCCGTCACGGCCGCAGCCAAGCCTCTCCGGGAAGCTGGCCGCTACGGTGGCTCCGGATCGAGCGACGTGAATGACGCGGCCAACTGCAGTTGTCCGCTCCATGGCAACTCGCTCCTCAAAGCTGGCTTTGACGGCCTGCAAGCCGGTGCGAACGCCAGATTGTTCACTGGAGAGTAAGCGTTAACGGGCTGGTGAAGAGGATTTTTCGCCAGCCCGTTTCCGTCCCCCGGAATCGCTTGCAGAAGGGCGCACACGGCGGGAACGAAGCCTCTTTTAGCGCCCGGAGATGGAAACTTCACCTCGCGAGCAGGTAATATTCTGACGCCGCAGGCGTCGAGGTATCACCGTTGCGCTTCGAACTTCAGATTGCCCTTCGTTATCTTCGGGCGCGCCGGCGCGAGCACTTCATTTCGGTCACCACCCTGTTCACAGCGATCGGTGTAACGCTGGGCGTCGCAGCGCTCACCATCACACTCGCGGTGATGAGCGGGTTCGAAGCGAGCTTGCGCGAGCGTATCCTCACGCTCACGCCGCAGATCGAAATCCAGAGCCTAGCCGGCCCGCTCACTGCCTATCGCCAGATCGCCGCCAAAGCCGAATCGGTTCGCGGGGTCAGCGGTTCCGATCCGTTTATCATCGGGCAAGCGATGGTCAGTTCGGGCCGCGCGGTAGCGGGCGTAGTCGTGCGGGGCGTCGAGCCGGGCAACGCCCTCGTCGAGGGAGGAATCGGGCGTTTTGTGCGCCAGGGAAGCCTCAGCGAGCTGGCAAAGCCGCCTACCGGTCAGGGCGCGCACGGCCCGGCAGCCATCGCAGGCAACGTAGCGATCGGCCGGGAGCTGGCCGCGCGGCTTGAAATAGGGTTGGGTGCGCAAGTCACGGTTATCGCACCCATAATTACAGGGAACCAGCTCGGCACACGAAGCGCGCGATTTCGCGTCGGCGCGGTTTTCGACTCCGGAATGGCCTATATCGACGGCAACATGGTGTTCATGGATCTGGCCGTCGCGCAGCAGTTCTTTGGGCGGAGCAACGCGGTTGACGGCGTCGAGTTGCACTTGCAAAACCTCGATCGGACGCAGTCCGTCGCGCAGGCGCTGCGTGCGCGGCTGGGCAGCAGCTACCTGGTGCGAAGTTGGGAGGAATTCAACCGCGCTGCAGCGTCAGGCTTTGCGATGCTGAAGTTGGTCTATTCGATCGTGCTCACCCTGCTCATCGCCGTGGCAGCCTTCAACCTGGTCGCTACCCTGATAATGGTCGTGATGGAGAAGCGGCGCGACGTGGCCGTACTACGGGCGATGGGCGCGACCCCGCGCGCCATACGGCTGATTTTTGCGCTTAAGGGGCTGCTCGTGGGAACGGCAGGAACCGCTTTGGGAGTGACACTCGGCGCGCTCGGATGTTTCGCTCTGGCGCGTTATCGCTTTATCCGAATCCCCAAGGAAATCTACGGGATCTCGGCGCTGCCAGTTCACCCCTCGGCACTGAATTTCACTGCGGTTGCCGCGGCCTCGATTCTTCTCTGCCTGCTGGCGACCATCTACCCGGCGCGCCAGGCAGCGACACAACCACCGACCGACGCGCTGCGCTCTTGAGACGGCAAGGGCGCTGCCATTCGCACTTCCCGATGCTGGCGCAGCAAACTGTCGTCAACTGTGGAGCCGGCCGTTGCCAGGAGCGTGAAACGCTCACACGGCAACCAGGCGGATGCGCAGCTCCCGCCGCAGTTCAGGGATTCGAGCGTTCGGGTGACGGCGCCGGCTTAGCCACTTTGGCCTTGCGGATCACCAGCGTCTCGTGCCCTCGGACCTTGATGGTGCGTGCGGGCTCGGCTTGAAAGCTTGTGGGTGCGCTACCGTCGTCTCGCGACGGGCGCCCCGAAGTGCGCCGGCGCCGCCAGTTGCTGAGCTCTTTCGAGAGCTTCGAGGCCATCGAATCGCCGGCTTGATGTGCTTCGGTACGGCCCTCTGTTGAAATGTCGGTCTCGTCCTCGGTCTCGTGCGAACTCATCTTAACCTTCCTTGGGTTAACTTAAACCTCTCCTCCTTATTTGTTGACGTGTGCTGACAAACAATATTAACAGACGGCCGTCACCGCCAGCCGCGAATCACCCGGCAACCAGCAAACAGGCGTTGGAAGATAAGCCTCTTTCGGCGCCGCTTTTCCCCTCAGCGACAAAATGCCTGAAACCGTCCTGTGCAGAATC
>JAJYVB010000171.1 GCA_021792265.1 Deltaproteobacteria bacterium
CGCCCGCCCCTGCCCTATATTGACCACTACGGCGCCCGCCCCTGCGTCGAGTATCCGGCGGCCGTCGCTGGAGTAGAGGTATGCACCTTCGGCACGCTCGATGAGCAACTGACTGAAAGCGCCGCGCATGAAAACGAGCTGCTGGCTAGATGGTTCGGACATGATTCAAGGCTAAGCGGCTATGGCTCACCCTACAACGGGTGCATAACCGCCCGTCTCTCGCGGGTGCCGATTTTTGCCCAAGGGCTCTGAGTGCATCACTTGATGGCGCCCTGGGACTGCCATCGTTCGATAGTCTCGCGGGTGTAACCGAGGCTCTCCAGAATCTCGCCGGTATGCTCTCCCAGGGACGGTGCCAGCGAGCGAATCGAGCCGGGAGTCGCCGAAAGCTTAAGCGAAACGCCCACCTGCTTGACCTTCTCGCCGCCAGGCGACTCCAGCTCCACGATCATGGCGCGGGCCTTCACCTGTGGATCGTCCGCAACCTCGTCCAGCGTAAGCATGCGGCCCACGCAAATATCGCTTTGCTTAAGGATTTCGAACCACTCGTCGCGCCGTTTGCTCTTGAAGGCTTCGGTCATCACGCGGCGAATCTCTTCGCTCCACTGCGGGTCGAACTCGTGTTCGATTAAATCTTCGCGGCCCAGCGCCCGGCATAGATTGGCAAAAAACCAGGGCTCGAGAGCCGCCACCGTAATGTACTTGCCATCGGCGGTTTCGTAGCGGTCGTAGTTAGGCGCCCCGCCGTCAAGCCGCGTAGCGCCGCGCGCGGGCAGCTTGCCGTTTGCAAAGAAGCTGGAGAACGTCTGCGCGAGCAGCGCTATGGTCCCGTCGAGCATCGCGACATCAACGTACTGGCCCTGTCCGGTGCGGTGGCGCGCCATAAGCGCTGCCAGAATTCCAATGGCAGCGTGCATCCCGCCACCGGCGTAGTCGGCCAGCAGATTATGGGGGATCGCCGGTTTGCCGCCAGGTGGTCCCATTATCGAGAGAGCGCCCGCCGTAGCGATGTAGTTGATATCGTGCCCAACAACGTCTCGATAAGGTCCGCTCTGACCGTACCCAGTTATGGCGCAGTAAATCAGACGCGCGTTCCTCGCCGCGAGAGTTTCGTAGTCGATTCCGAGCCTCTTGGCGACGCCGGGACGGAACTCTTCGACCACGACATCGGCGCGCTGCGCCAGGCGCGCGTAAACTTCGCGTCCAGGGCCACTCTTGAGGTTCAGCCCCAGCGACTTCTTGTTGCGGTTGAGCGCGTTATAGGGCGATCCGGCGAAACTCCGGCCTGGCATCTGCACCCCCGCGCTCCCCGCCTGCTGAGCGCGGCGGCCGGTGGGAGGCCCGGGCTCCTCGATGCGAATCACCTCAGCACCAAGGTCAGCCAGAATCATCGTACAAAACGGACCCGGCGCAAGCCGCGTCAAATCCAGGACCCGGATACCGTCAAGCGCGGACATTTATCGACTCCCTTCGCCGCGGCACAGGCGCTCACCGCCCGTTCACGCGATTCTTCCAAGGATCAGCGTTGGCCGCGATCCTTCGAGATGGTCGCGCCGCGCTCCCGCCGTGCTGCAGCCGGATCAAGGCAAGCCGCAAGCCGCGAGCGCGGCCAGGCGCCGCGCTCGCGGCTTGCCTGCTGTCGGCGGGGCGGCTCAGTGCTGATGCGTACGCCAGCCCGCCGCGTAGCTTTCGCGCGCGTCGCGCGAATAAGGGACTGGCCCCACCTTAACCCGGATGTCGGCCTGCTTATGGCGCTCGACCGTCGTCTTCCTGGTGCCACCGCCCTCTTCGCCCCAAACGAGCGTGAGGACATCGCCGACCTGGATGTCGGGATCGGCGATGCCTAGTGAGAGCATCTGGCGCTCGTTGAAACTATAACCGGTGAACATCGAGAGGCCAACGATTTTTCCGCCCTTGAGCACCTTATCGAACGACGACGAGGCGTAATTCGACTGGGGCAGGTCGATATACTTGTAGTTCTCGATACCCGGCTCCAGGAAGGACCGGAAAATCTTTGCCACGTCGTCGGCGTTCCAGGCGTACGTTACCTTCTTGCGGTGCGGCTTCCCGGCGAGCTTCTCAAGGACTTCTCGGCCGATGAAGTCGTGGTCGAATTTGACGAAGCTCCCGTAGCCAAGCTCGTAGGGCGTCTGATAGTAATCCTCGATTTTGTCCGAGACGAAGCTGCCGCCGATAGAAGCCGTGGCTTCGTAACTATCTGTCGGAAGCCACTCCCGAAAAGGCTTCATCTTTTCTCCGGTGTAAACCGCGGGCAGCGGGGACGGAATCCAGCCTGACTCGAGGGTGTTGGTCGAATAGGCTCGCGAGCCCACCAGGGTGAGGCCGAGGTCTTTGCCTGCTTCGAGGAGGGCATTGCGGATTTCGTCTTCCTCCCGGTACGGACCCCAAATCTCCAAACCTGGTTGGCCGGCCATACCGTGGCGCAAGCAGCGGACCTTTCGTCCCGCGATATTAATCCTGCCCATGGTGAAGAACTTGACGTCCGGAATCGGCCCGCCGTTCACCCCTTCAAGAATCCGCCAGGCGTTCGGTCCTTGAATTTGATAGCGGTAATGCCTGCGAACGACGGGTTTGCCGCCGGGGCGAGACGGCGATCTGTCGTCCCGCTCCACCTTGACGTTGTATCCGCCGGTCTCAGCGTGGAACTGAATCCAATTTACTGTCGGCGTGCGCCCGACGAAGTTGAACTGCTCCTCTTCTTCATGAAAAAGAATCCCATCGCCAATCACGTGGCCGTCGTAGCTGCACGGCACAAATTGCTTCGCCCTGTCTATGGGAAAGCTCGCAAAGCTGTTGATACCGAGGCGGGAGAGCAATTTCTGCGCCTCGCGACCTTCGACAGTGATCTCCGCCATATGGTGAGACTGGTCGAAGAGAACCGCCGTCTTTTGCCAGGCCCGCTGTTCATCGCGCCAGTTGGTAAATTCCGGCGCAACCACAGGGTAGATATAGGCCCCGATCTGCGAATTGCGCAGCATCTCGACGGGATTCCCCGCGGTTTTCAACACATCTTCCATGCTTTTCCGGCTCATCGTTCCCTCTCGCGTCGTGAACGGATTTTTGCCGGTGCCCTCTATGACGCCGCATTCAGAAAAGAGCCGCCGGCCCCAAAACGAAGACTCTTTCTCCTCGATGCGTAACCAGCCTACAACGCCTAGCCCCGCGTCGAGGCTACCGCAATTCACGCTTTCGGTCACCCACAATTGCACGGTTCTCGGCCCGGCCGTGCCGCCTGCGAGACCCAGGTGCCAGGATGTGGCAAATCGGCCGCTCGGCCGTCCTGTGCTTCAGACTAAAGCCTCGCGCACGCGTGCGAGCCGGGCTGCCAGGCTCTTGAGACCCCGTACCATGTGAACCCCGTACCAATGCAGGTCGCGGCCGCCAATGAGCAATACGCGCCGGGCTAAAGCCGGCGGCAGAGCCTGTTTCAGTTCGACAATGTCGGCTTTGTCGAACCGGTATGGTTCGTCGGGCAGCAGCACCACCTGAGGCCTGAGTTCAAGCGCCTGCGTGAGCGTAGTTTTCGGGTAACGCTCACCTGCGGCGGCGTACACGTTGTTGAAGCCGAGCATCCTGAGCACGTCATGGGCGTAGGTATCCGCGTTGAAGCTCATCCAGGGGTTTTTCCACACCGGGCAAAACGCCCTTAGCCTAAGCTTGCTCCACATGCCCAGTCCGGCCTCAACCTCGCTGACGGTGCGCACGATGCGCCGCGCCAGGCGGTCGGCTTCGCGCCGCCGATTGAGCGCGCCGCCAAGCCGCAGTATCGACTCGACGGCGCCTGCGATGCTCTTTGGATAGGTGATAAACACCGCCAGTCCGCGTTGGCGAAGATAATCAAGGTCCTCACGGCGGTTCTCCTCGGCGTTAGCAAGAACGAAGTCGGGTTCCAGCGCAACGATGGTGCCCAGGTCGGGATTCTTGGTGCCCCCAACGCGCACCAGCCCGGCTACTTGCTCGGCCGGATACTGGCAAAAACGCGTGATTCCTACGAGCCGATCGCCTGCACCCAAGGCGAACAACGTCTGCGTCCAGCTCGGGACTAGCGAGACAATCCGCTGCGGCTCGCCACGAAGCTCTACCCGCAGGCCGAGATCGTCGGCAACCTGCCCTCCCGTCGTCATCGCCTCGGCAAGGCCCTGCTCTTGATTGCCCGGTCCAATTCCTGCCGATCGGAAGCGCTTAGGCGCTCGCCCGTCGAAGCCGTGGGACCTGAGCCGGATGCGGACACCGAACCTAACTTGGCCGGCGGACTGGCCGGCCGCATGCCCGGCGGCATCCGAGGCACACCGGGCGGCGAAGATGCGCCGTCTTCTGACTCGGCGATACCGGGGCTTCGGTTGGAGTCCATACCAAAACCAAAATGCCTTGCAATGCCGAAAGGATGAGGCCCAAGCGCGCGTCGAACGATAAAGCCAGCGATCAGAAGGGCAAGCGCGACAAGCAGGATTGGCCGGACCCTTTGACCCCTGCGCTTGCGCCCGGAACGCGCCTTGCGCTGCTTCTTGCGAGCCACGTCTCGCGCCGCTGCTCTGTTCGCCCCCTAGAACCAAGCCGACCCGGTACCGCGACGCGGTACCGGGTCCTTTTTTCTACGTTTTCTGCTCCTGCCTAGCCCTTGGGCTTGATGACGGTGTAAAGCGTCGCTTCGCCACGCTGCACCAGGAGCAGTGCCGGCTTGTTGTTCTTCTTTGCCGCCTTGGCTTCAGAGAGGAAGTCATCCACCGTATCGATTTTTTTATGGTTGACTTCAACCACAACATCGCCGGACTGAATCCCGGCATCGGCCGCCGGCGAATCCGGCTGAACCCCCCGCACGATCACTCCCTTGTCGGACTTCAGGTTGAGCTGCTGAGCGATTTGCGGAGTAATCGCCTGGACCTGCAGGCCCCAGTTGGAGCCGGGCTCTTCGCCCTCAGCGCTGGCGACCTTGGTCTCTTTGAGTTCACCGACCGTGACTTGTACGGTCAGAGGCTTGCCGTTGCGAATAACCTCGACGGCAGCCTCCTTGTGAATCGGCGTCTGGGCCACAATCTCGGGCAGTTCGTGTTGGCTGTGCACGACCTTTCCGTCGAACTTCACAATTATGTCGCCCCGCTTGATCCCCGCCTTGGCAGCCGGACCATTAGGCATCACGTCTGCCACTAGAGCTCCTTCGGGTTTCTTCAAGCCAAAGGACTTGGCCAGGTCGGGCGTAACTTCCTGGATCTCGACCCCGAGCCATCCTCGGATCACGTGGCCGTGAGCCTTAAGCTGCTCCATCACGTCTTTGGCAAGGTCAATCGGGATCGCGAATCCGATGCCGGCGTTGCTACCGGTGCTGCTGTAGATCGCCGTGTTGATTCCAATGACCCGGCCGTGGGTGTCGAAGAGCGGACCACCGGAGTTGCCCGGGTTAATCGACGCGTCGGTCTGGATAAAGTTGTCGTAGTTTCCGCCGAGTGCCCGACCCTTGGCGCTGACGATTCCCGCCGTTACCGTGAGCGTGAAGCCAAACGGGTTGCCGATCGCAATCACCCAGTCGCCGACGTTGGTCTGGTCGGAATTGCCCAGCACAGCCACGGGGAGCGGCTGCTTGGTGTTGATCTTGATAAGCGCAATGTCGGTCTTCGAGTCCGTCCCGACCACCTTCGCAGTAAACTCGCGCTTGTCCATCAAGGTGACGTGAATTTCGGTCGCCTTCCCGACGACGTGATTGTTGGTCAGGATGTAGCCGTCGGAGGAGACAATTACGCCGGAGCCGAGACCGTGCTGCTTGAACTCATGCGGTATTTGGCCGAAGAAACGGCGGAATTGCTCGAACGGGTCGCCCGGTCCAAACGGAAGCGCGAAGGGGCTCTGACCGCCCTGATCGCCGGGTCCGGGACCGAAGCTGAACTGACTCTTGACGGTCTGGACAACGCTTACGTTCACGACCGTTGGCATCACCTGCTTAACCAGCGGCGCGAAGCTTGGTAGCGGGACCTTTACAAGCGTTGGCTCCGGAGCGTTAACCGGTGCCTGGGCTTTCGCCTTTTCCGTTTGCTCGGGCTTTTGGGCCGCCGGACTGCCGGAGTCTGAATTCGAACTCCAAAACGGGAACGCCCCCGCGCGGGCAAAAGCGATAACAAGTCCTAGCAGCACGCCGCCAAAGACGGCTGCAATCTTCTTAACCATTCATTCCTCCAGGAAAGCGCCTGAGTCTCGTCACTAGGCTATACGGTAGTTGCGGCAGGTCCGACGGATCGCTGAAAATCCTTCCGAAAATGGGACGAAGAAAAACGGGCGAAAATTCAGTGTTATGGGCCAACACTACGGTTCGGAGCTATGCCGCCGGCCACAGATCCACCTTTTGATGCTATCTTCTCCGCCCTCACAATCCCAAGCGCAATAGTTTAGCCAAAAGCGCCCTACGGGGAAACCAGACATCTGAGACACCCCCGGAGCGGGGCTTGAGCCGCTCGGCAAACCCCGCCTACGATAATCGACGTGGAGATTCTGGCCCAGTTAGCCGCCGGGCTCGTGCTCTGGACTTTCCTAGAGTACGCGATCCACCGATGGCTCGGCCATCGCCAGGGGACCTTCGCAGCCGCGCTTCATGGCGTTCATCATCGCGACCCCAGCGCTGTTTTTGCGATCGGCGCGTGGCTCCCCGCGGCTCTCGCGATGATTTTAATGCTCGTATTCACCGGACCCGGCGCCGCGGTCAATCTATACGGCGGCGCTCTGCTGGGCTTCGCGCTCTACGAAGCGTTTCACTACCGGCTTCACTTCCGCCTGCCGGCAAACCGAATCGAAGCGTACCTGCGCGCGCGCCATCTTGCCCATCACGACCGCGACTCTCAGAGCTGCTTTGGCGTGACTTCACCGCTTTGGGACCGCGTGTTCGGCACCGAACCGACGTTGAACTGCGAAACGGTTCGCATGCTGGCGGTGCGTGCTCCGCTAGCGGCCAAAAGCAACCTGGGGAGATTCCCCCGCATCTCGACGCGATAGCGGCAAGCTGGCCGATTTCCCATCGGTGCTGTGCTCTCGCGTCCTGGCCGAGCGTACTCGACCCGCCCGTCCTTGCCACGTATTCTGTGCCGCGTGAGTTGCGATGTCCGGCA
>JAJYVB010000172.1 GCA_021792265.1 Deltaproteobacteria bacterium
TTGTAGACAGGCATCCCACGGTCGGTCAATGAAAAAACTCACGGGCGCGCAGATCGCAATTGAAAGCCTTATCGCCGAGGGCGTGGAAGTCGTCTTCGGATACCCCGGCGGCGCCATCCTGCCGACCTACGACGCACTGCTCGACTCCAAGGTCAAACACATTCTGGTCCGCCACGAACAGGGTGCGGCCCATATGGCGGAAGGTTACGCGCGGGCCAGCGGTAAGCCAGGCGTCGTTCTCGTGACCTCGGGCCCCGGCGCAACGAATACCGTCACCGGAATAGCCAACGCCTACATGGACTCGACGCCGATCGTCGTGATTACCGGCCAGGTGCCGACCACGCTCATCGGTAACGACGCTTTCCAGGAGGCCGACGTCGTCGGCATTACCCGCCCCTGCACCAAACACAATTATCTCGTCAAGGACGTTCACGACCTCGCCCGAATCATCAAGGAGGCCTTCTATATCGCCAGGACGGGACGGCCGGGACCGGTGGTGATCGACTTGCCCAAGGACGTGCAGGTGGCTGAAAGCACCTACCGCCATCCGGAGAAGGTCGAGCTTCGCGGTTACCGGCCGGTGCTGCGCGGCAATCCACGTCAGATCGAACGTGCAGTAGAAGCCCTCGAAAAAAGCTCGCGTCCACTCTTTTACGTCGGCGGCGGCGTGCAATCCTCGGGCGCGACGCCCGAGTTGGCGGAGCTGGTACGCGGCCTGGGGATACCGGTTTGCGAGACGCTGATGGCACTCGGTTCGTTCCCCGCTTCCGACCCGCTATGCCTGGGGATGCTGGGGATGCACGGTTCGTACGCGACCAACACGGCGGTGTGCGAAACCGACTGCCTGGTCGCGGTGGGCGCCCGATTCGACGACCGCGTGACCGGGCGGCTCTCCGACTTTGCTCCCAAAGCGGAATCGATCATCCACATAGACATCGATCCCTCCTCGATCTCCAAGAACGTTAAGGTCCACGTTCCCATTGTCGGCGACATACGGTTCGTCCTCGCCGACATCCTGGAGTTGGTCAAGGGGCGCGAGAGCCTGGGCGCGCGGCGCGAAGTCTGGCGCAAATGGCACGAACAAATCCTGCGATGGCGCGCGGAGCGTCCGCTCTACGAGAACGGCCGCAATGCAAGCCATATATCTCCGGTCCAGGCGATCCAGGAGCTGCACGAGGTTGCCGGAGGCGATTGCATCGTTGCCACCGACGTTGGCCAGCATCAGATGTGGGTCGCGCAGCTCTATCCCTTCGAGCGCCCGCGCTCCCTGCTGACTTCGGGCGGACTCGGTACGATGGGTTATGGACTGCCGGCAGGTATCGGTGCCAAGTTCGCCGCGCCTGATCGCCGCGTGGTTGTGGTGACGGGCGACGGCTCCATCCAGATGAACATCCAGGAGCTTGGTACGGCGGTCGAGTACGGTTTGGACCTCAAGGTGCTCATCCTCAACAACTACTTCCTCGGGATGGTGCGCCAGTGGCAGGAGCGCTTCTACAACGAGCGCTACTCGTACTCGGCGATGTCGGTGCCGGACTTCGTCAAGCTCGCCGAGGCGTACGGCGCGCGCGGTTTCCGCGTGGAGCGGCCTGACGACTTGAAGGCCACAATGCGCGACGCCTTTGCAGTGCCGGGCGTGGTGCTGATTGACGCCGTCATCCCGCGCGAGGAAGCAGTGATGCCGATGATTCCGCCGGGCGGCTCAATGTCGGAGATGCTGTTCGCCTGACGGCTAGCGGCTCGGGATTTCCCCGGTTCTTGCCGCGCTCGGATCATGCGCGGCGGCCAGGCGCGGGGCCGGCCGCCACGCGGGTTACGCCAGGGCTCAGCCGAGCCTGCTACTCGATTACATGAGGAAAGCTCGCCCAATCGTCGGGGTCGTGCATGACCCAGATTCGGGCCTCGCCCAGGTCACGGATCCGGCGCAGCCGCGTCAGCGATTCGCGTCCCGCGCGATGATCGAAGTCCATTGCGGAGGGACTGAGCGTTTCCAGTTGGGCCCGGATATGCGCGGTGTCGCCGGTGAGCAGGATTGGCTGGTGATGTGGCAGGCGAACCAGCAGCGAGCTTTCGCCCGGCGTATGACCGGGCGTCTTGAGCATCAGGAGGCTGCCATCGCCCATCAGGTCGGTATCGCCCTCCAGCTCTACCCAGTCGAAGCGCCGTGTGGGAAGCAGATCGTTGAGTTTGAAAGAGGCTCGGGCGCGCCGCTCGGGCCAGTACGCGTAGGGCAGCTCACCCTTCATGATGAAAAAACGCGCGTTTGGAAAAAGCGCGAGCCCCCCGGCGTGGTCCAGATGGAGGTGCGAGACGACAACGTACTTGACGTCTTCCACGCGGTAGCCGTGGTTTTGGAGCTGGCGATCGACGGCCTGGTCCGGCGTAAAACGCAAGTGCAAGTACTCCGCTATCTTTCCCCAGTATCCCAGAGGATTCGTGGCCGCCTCCGGGTTGCATCCGGTGTCGAACAGGACAAGTCCCCTCGGGTGCTCGATAAGAAACGTCGGTACCGGGAGATCGACCATGCGGTCGCGTCCGCCGACCATCAGTTCCGACTCGCTCATGCCGACCATCGCGCCGGGCAGAGCGACCAAGCGGGTTACCGTACCCTGAACCATGATTAGTCTTGCCTCTTCGCGCCAGACCTAGCCCCATCGCACAACCCCCGTCAAGCTGTAAGGCGCAAGACGATGCCAGGTCGAGAGCGACGCCACGCAGTAGGATTGTCGGGAGCATTGCGCGACCTGTTCCAACGTGGTGCCGCCGAGTTCGATAGCGGCCATTTCTTTGCCGCGCACGAGCTATGGGAACAGCTCTGGAAAGCGAGCGCCGAGCCGCAGCGTTCGGTTTTGCAAGGGTTGATCCAGCTTGCGGCCGCGGCGCTTCACGCGCAACGAGGAAACGCGCACGGAGCGCGCCTGCTCTGCGAGAAAGCTAAAGGCCGGCTAAGCGCGGCGCGGACCGCGCTCCCGGGCGTCGATACCAAGCGAGTGGTGGCCGAAGTCGAAGTTTTTCTGGACGCAAAGGCACGCGGGACAACGCCGGCATGCCGGCCGCGTATCGGTTCCACGCTGCGCCGCCGATGAACGCGAAACCTGCGCAGCGCAGCGGGCACGAGAGCTATTCGGCGACCAGGAATACCAGGGCTGTGGCCACGAGCAGGATCGCCCCGCTGACATAGAAACCCATCCGCACGCCAGCAAGCTCGATGATGAGTCCCATGAGCGGCGGGACGGTGAGGGTGGAAGCCATGTTAGCGGAGATCCGAAGTCCGACGCTCAGCCCTTGCTCCTCGAAGCTTACTGACGACGACAGGATGGCCAGCAAAATCGGCTGATTGAGCCCCATCGCCGCTCCGAACACTGCCATCGCTGCAAACAGGGCAGCAAAGCCCGGCATCAGCGGCGTTACCATCATCGCCGCGATCGCTGTCGCAACCGTCACCATCAGCGCACGGCGCATCGAGCCCGCCGCTTCCACCAGGCGCTCTGTCAGCAGAGCGCCGAAGCTGCCCCACAGCGAGCCGCTCGCTATCAGCAGGCCGATCAAGCTTCCTGAGAAGCCCGCGTGGCGCAAATAAACCGGATAGAAGGAACTGCGGATACTCGAGGCGGCAATTCGAAGAAATGTTGAGAGGACGGCCAAGGCAATCGCCGGGCGGCCAAGCAACGAAAAACCTGCCGCGTAACTGCGCATGTCGGGAAGCAGCGAAGACAGGCTCAGACGGCTAGAGGCAGCGCTGTTAACGGGATCCCTGCCGGCATTTGGCAACTCGCCCTCTGCCGGTAGCAACAGGGCCGTGACGAGCAGCGGCATCGCCCATAAGCTCATCAGGCCAAAGGCGCCCCATGGCCCCCACATGCTCCAGGAGATTCCCGAGAGCAACGGTCCCACAAGCATCCCCAGATTGGCCGCCGCGCCAAAACGTCCGTAATACCGCCGGTTGCCCGGCACCAGACGTCCGATAAGCGTCTGCGCGCCGACCCACGTCACCTGAACGGTGATGCCGGTCGCTAGTTGCAACGCGACGAGCGGCCAGAACCACGGCAGCAGGGGATAGAGGAGCGGCAGCACCACAGCGCCAATAGCCAGGAAAATCATCATCCTGCGGACGCCAAGACGGTCCATCAAGGTGCCCATGTGAATCGCGAATAACATCGGTGTGAGCGCCTGGGCTCCCATCACCAGCCCGGTGGGGAATGCCGACAACCTAAGCGCCACGGTCCATAGCGGCACCGTCACGCCCATCATCAACACGACACTCAGGGTGAGGAAGCCGCTCAGGTAAACGGCGGCTGCCGTGCCTGGCGAAGGCACGGCCTGGGTTTCTTGACTTGGCGAAGGATGAGATGGGGACATCGCGCGTTTGGCCCTCAGCGAGATTGCGAGTTTTGCCGAAACAGCCCGCACCGCCCGGTCCGCCATCGGCCGAGGGGTTGGACGCTCGGTACGGCGTTGGGTTATACCTCAGATAACGACTGCCTTGAACGGGGGAAAGCCATGGCTAGGGGAAAAATTCGTTTCGGGCTGACGCTTCCGAACCGTGGTGTGATTATCGGTGCCACCACCGTCGATGAGATGATGGAGATGGCGCAATGGGCGGATAATTCGCCCGCGTGGGATTCGGTCTGGGTCGGAGACTCGATCCTCGCCAAACCGCGCCTGGACGCCATAGCGCTCCTCGGCGCGCTCGCCGTGAACACACGGCGCGTCAAGCTGGGACCGGCATGCTTTGCCAGCACACCTCTTCGTAATCCGCTCATCCTGGCCTTCCAGTGGGCGTGTCTCGACTTTATGTCGAAAGGCCGGACGATCTTCGTCGCCTGCAAGGGTGCGACCGAGGGCGGCGGGCTTTTCACCAAGGAGTTCGCCGCCTTGGGGATCGACCCGCGAACGCGCGCGCGGCGGATGGAAGAGGCAATCGAGATCATGCGGCTGACCTCGTCGCGTGAGCACGTCGATTACGAGGGAGTATACAACAAGTTTCGGGATGTCACCGTGCTGCCGCGCCCGGTGCAGCAGCCGATCCCGATCTGGGTGGTTTCAAATCCCAACCTGGCACACGCAAAGGATGTCGAGAGCGGACTGCAGCGCGTCGCGCGCCTGGGCGACGGATGGATGAGCACGTGGAAGACGCCTTCCGAGGTCAGGCGGATGATGGAGATGCTGCGCGGGTACGCGCAGCAGGCGGGACGCCCGCTGTCAGACAATTTCGAGGTCGCCGTCTATCACAACATCAACGTGAACGAGGACCGCGAGTACGCGCTCAAAGAGTCCAAGCGCTTCCTGGACGATTACTACAGCGTCGACTATGGCGAGCCAATGCTCAGGCGATGGGTTGCAATGGGGTCGCCTCAGGAATGTATCGCCACGATCCGCGAGTACCTGGAGGCGGGCGTGACGACGATAACGCTGCGGCTCACCGGCTACGAGCAGCGCCGTCAGTTCAAGCGCGTAACCGAAGAAGTGTTGCCGGCCTTCGCGTGAGGCCGGCCGGCGCCCGCAAACCGGCGATCCCGCAGCTCCGGGAGCCGAGGCTGGTTGACGCCGCGGCACCTCGCACAATCCTGCTCCACTAACGCAGCGGGATTCCCGGCGCAGGGAAGCGCGCGCATAGTTCGCGCACCTCGCCCGCGATTCGCCCAGAGTTCTCGTTGTCGTCCGGATGCGCAATGACTCTATCGATCCATCGCGCGACCTGGCGCATCTCGGCCTCGCCCATCCCGCGCGAGGTAACCGCGGGCGTCCCGATCCGGATGCCGCTTGGGTTGAAGGGCTTGCGTGGGTCGTAAGGGACAGTGTTGTAGTTGCACACGATTCCCGCACGGTCCAATGCCTGCGCTGCCTGCTTGCCGGTGATGCCCTTGGTCGTCAGGTCAATCAGGATGAGATGGTTGTCGGTGCCGCCGGAGACCAGGTTGAAGCCGTGCGCCAGCAGCTCGTCGGCCAGTGTGCGGGCGTTTTTCACGATTTGCTCGCCGTAGCGTTTGAACTCTGGTGTTGCGGCTTCCTTGAGGGTTACCGCTATAGCGGCGGTCGTATGGTTATGCGGGCCGCCCTGCAGTCCGGGAAAAACGGCGCGGTCGATGCGGTCGGCCAGTTCGCGCCGGCACAGGATCATCGCGCCGCGCGGACCGCGTAGGGTCTTATGAGTAGTGGTCACGACGACATCGGCGTAAGGAATCGGGTCAGGATGTACGCCGGCGACGATCAGGCCGGCGATATGTGAAATGTCGGCGAGCAGGTAGGCGCCGACTTCGCGGGCGATTTCGGCGAAAACTTTGAAATCGAATTGACGCGGGTAAGCAGTAGCGCCGGTGACTATGATCTTCGGCCGCTCCTTGCGCGCCAACTCGCGCACGGCGTCGTAGTCGATACGGTGGGTTTCGCGCTCAACCGTATATTGAACCGGTCTCCAGAGGGCACCTGTGACGCTGGCGCTCCATCCGTGGGTCAGATGGCCGCCATGGGGCAGGGCAAGCCCCATCAACGCGTCGCCCGGTTTGAGCAGTGCGAAGTAGACAGCCAGATTCGCAGGTGAGCCAGAGTAGGGCTGGACGTTCGCGTGTTGGGCGCCAAACAGGGCGCAAGCGCGCTCAATGGCCAGCGTTTCGATAGAGTCGATGTAACGCTGTCCCTCGTAATAGCGGCGGCCGGGGTAGCCCTCGGAGTACTTGTTGGTCAGAATCGAGCCGCTCGCCTCGAGGACGGCCTGTGAAACGTAGTTCTCGGACGGGATAAGCCTGATCGAATCGAGCTCGTAGCGCTCTTCTGCCCTGATTAGCTCATAGATGTCAGGGTCCAGCCGCCTTAGTGCATCCACCGTTTACCTCCGGATTATTCGCTTGCCGCCGGCGTGATGACGCGCACTCACTGCAGGTCTGGCGGAGTTACGCGACGAATCCATTCGCGATATTTGCCCTCGTACCCGACGGCGCGCTGACGCTCGCGCACCCGGCGCATTATTGCCGCTACCGTTTCCGCCGCGAGCGGCGGCCGTTCGGCTACTGCGGCTCCGATCTGATGGCCCTGATGCTCGGCCCGCGCCCGATCAGCTTCGTACAAGGGTATTTTGTGGTCCGCAAGCCCGAGGTAACTCAGATCGGA
>JAJYVB010000173.1 GCA_021792265.1 Deltaproteobacteria bacterium
GGTAAATCGCGCGGCCGACCGTCCGGTCGGCCGCGCGTGCCATTATCGCCCGGCCACTAGCAGGTTGGTGAAAAAGCCTTTTCACCAACCTGCTCCCCTCACTGTAATCTCTCCCGAGGGAGAGAACTAAAGGAAGGAAGCCGGTTTTTTCGCAGGGTGTTGAGCACCGATGCCCCTGCCACGTCGAAATCTCCGGTTTCTCAACACCCTGCCAGGGACTCACGCGTGGGCGCGAGCGAAACGCGGCGCGGGCAAGACGGCGATCAAAAGTGCGCCCAGCATCGCCGCCCCGGCGCTCAGGATAAAAGCGGCGTGGTAGTTGCCCAAGATGTCGAACATGCGGCCGGCGACAATCGGACCCGAGGCGTCTCCCATCGTGGCCGCGATCATCGTCATCCCCGAGAAAAAGCCGAAGTGGCGCAGGCCCACCGCCTCGCTCAGGAGCAGCATCACCATTGCGGTCGGTGCGGCGACGTTGAGGCCGAAGATCACGATGAAAAAGGCTTCGACCGCTGCATGTTGTATTGCCAGCAGCGAAGCCACGCTAATCGCCATCAGCACCAGCATCACCACCGCCACCGGCCTGACGCTCAGGCGGTCGACGACGTAGCCGCTCAGGAGGCAGCCAAAGAAAGCCGAGACCTGAAAATCGCTGTAAGCGGCATGCGCGCCGGCGGGCGAAACGCCGATGCCGATCAGGTAGGGGATGAAGTGGGCGATGACGACGCCGACAACGAACGTGTAAGCGTAAAACGCGAGTACTATCAGCCACAGTGCGCGGCTTCTGAAGCCCTCGCTGACCGAGAGGCCTTCAACCGGATTCCCGCCGGTGGAGTCGCTATGATGATGGCTTGCGCTCGGCTGATTGCGCACCAATAGAAGAATTGGCAAGACGACCGCGAAGGCACACCAGGCAAGCGACTGGTACGCGGTTCTCCAGCCGGAGCCTACGATGAAGTGGCCCGCGACACGCACCATCAGGAACCCGCCCAAGGCCGTCCCCGAGAGCGCTATCCCGAAGGCCAGCCCACGCTGTTCGCCGAACCAATTCGCGACCACCACGGACATCGGCGCCAGCGTTGAAAAGCCAACGCCAAGGCCCAGCAGAATATACGCGGCCACCATCGGCTCGTAGGATTTTGCGCCGGCTGCGAGCAGGAAGGCGGCGCCAACCATCAGGGCGCCGGCCGTCATGATGTAGCGGGCCTCGATCTGGTCCAGCAGCCATCCGACCAGCGGTTGGCCGACCCCCATAGCCAGGAAGAATATCGTCAGCAAAAGCGAGGTTGCCGCGTGGCTCCATCCGAACTCCTTGACCAGCGGTTCGAAGAAAGCGCCGAAACTAAGAAAGCCTCCGCCAAACAGCGGGATCATGGCTAGAAAAACTATCGCCAGCACAACCCAGCCGCGCCAACTTTGTTCGGTCATGAGATCCCCCAAAGCCTCCAGCTGAACGATGCCGCTCGAAGCAATCAGCACGGTAGTTTGATACGCCGGCTAATTGCAAGGCCAAAGAAAGGCAGGCCGGTCCCCTGCCAACGGAATTGCGTCAGGTACGATAAACCCGCGCCGGGGACGGCCGGCGCTTGCGCCCTCAGGGCGGAGCTTCAGGCCAGGTAGCTGAGCGCTGGCGGCTGGCGCTCGAACTCCTCCTTAATCGCGCGGTAGCTTTCGAGGTCGTCCAGAGTGCGGAAGTAGCCTGAGTACACGTAACCGCAAAGAGTAGGCTTATCGCTGCCGTGTAGCATCGGCGCGAATAGGTCTCCAATAAGGCTAAAGGGCGGCGCGACGGACGGCAGCAAACCAAGCACTTCAGGGTCGCAGAGCGTGATACCGCAGAACATCGCCGAGAGCAGCGCTGTCTGAGACGATGGCCATGGCACAGACGGAAAGTCGCGCAGGCCGCCGGGGCACGAGGAATCGAGAAGCCGCATGCGGCGCACCCGCGAATCGGCGTCAACTTCGAACCGGCTGTAGCGGCTCTCCGGTTCGGGCCTGCGCACTACGAAAGTCGCGAGCGCGCGGCGCTTGCGATGGAGACTGTGTAGAGCTTCCAGGTCCACGTCAACGATCGTGTCGCTGTTCAGAACAAGGAAAGGCTCGGTGCCGAAGTAATCGCGAAGACCGGCCAGAGGGCCGCCGGTACCGAGCAGCTTGGGCTCCGGCGCGTAGGTTATCGCGACACCCAGCTCGCGGCCGTCGCCGAGCTTTTGGCGGATGGTATCTCCGAGGTGATGTGTATTAATCGCTACCTCTTTTACGCCCGCCCGCGCCAGCATCAGCAGCGGATAGTGGATTAGCGGCCGGTGCCCGATTTCGAGTAGCGGCTTGGGCAGTGTGTCGGTGAGCGGACGGAGCCTTTCGCCTCGCCCGGCTGAGAGAACCAGCGCCCTCATCGCGGCGCGCCGGCGCCGAACGTCGCCAGGGTTCGGCTCAGGATCGGAAAATCGCTGAGTTCGCGAAGCGCCCGCCGGGCGTTCGCCACCGCGTAGGGAACGTAACGCAGGTAGCCGTTTTTTCCCTGGCGTTCGAGGTAAGTAAAGCGACCGACCACTTTGAGGGCGTGCTGCAGCACGCATAACCAGTAGCTCTCGAAGAAGGCCGCTTCGCTCATGGACGCCGCTCCGCGCCGATGCAGGCCGCCGAGGTAAAATAGCAGCAGCCGGCGTTCCAAAGCCGGATCGATCAGGCCGGTAGTATCGCGCGTGGTGAGCAGCACGGCTAAATCCTGAGCGTGAGGAGCTAGCAGCGCGTCCTGGAAGTCGAGAATCCGAATCGACGACCCGTCCTGCACGAACAGGTTGCCGCCGTGGTAATCGCGATGGGAGAAAACCCGCGTAAATGTCCCGAGCCGCCCGGCCAATTCATCGAGCTCGGGGGCGAGGGCGTTTACCGCGGCGTCGGGAAAATGGCACGGAAGCCCCACCTCCAGAAATTCGTTCATCTCCCAGCGAAACAGGCGGGTGTCGTAAGAGATCTGTGAGGCGAAACATCGGCTGTCGAGCGCGCGTGTCCCTTCGACGTGAAGCCAGAGCAGCTCGTTAATTGCGCTTCGATACAGGTCGTCTACCTGTCGTCCCTGCGTCCGCGCCGCGACGAACATCGACAGCTCCCCCACGTCCTCGACCAGCAGGCGGCGAGCGGCCGGGTCGGCGTGGTAAAGCTCGGGGACGGGCGCGCCGATCGACCGCAGGAAACGCTGGACGTTCAGGTACGGTGGTTCCGGCGGAGGGTCTGGCAGAAGTTTTAGCACCCGCACGTACGGCGGCAGGTCGTGATCGCCGAGCTCGACGACCACAGCCGAGTTTGGCGTGCTGCTCTCACCACCGGCAAGCTCAACCCGATAGAAGAGCCGTCCCGAGGCGTCCGGGGTAAGCACGTTTACACTGACAGGAGCAGCGTTGCGCCAGAGCCTGGGCAGCGTGCGTTCGAGCCACGCTGCGAGTTCGTCCTGCTGAGGCGGCGAACCGTCCATCAGAGTGATTCTAGCGCGGAGGCGGGACCCCGCGCATGGCGGTCGGAAGAACACGAAGCCGGGTTGGAAACGGCGCACAGTATGACTAGACTGAGCGGCTGAAGCTCGCAGGTAAAACTTTTTGCAAGCGTGAGAGGGGCGAAAACCGGCGATGATCACGTGGTTTCCAATCGTAGTGACGTTTGTTGTTGCCGGCGTGATTGTCCTGGTAATGACCTCCGCCAGCCGGATGTTCGGTCCGCGAAGCCCCCACACGCGCATCAAGGGCGAGGCCTTCGAATGCGGCAATCCGCCAAGCGGTCCTGCCTGGGGCCGCTTTTCGGTGCGCTTCTATCTTACGGCGATTCTCTTTCTCATCTTCGACGTCGAGGTGGTGCTGCTGATTCCGTGGGGAGTCGAAATCCGCCGCCTGGGCGTCTTCGGCTTGGTCGACGCACTCATCTTCATCACCGTGCTGATCGTGGGTCTTATCTACGCCTGGCAGCGCGGCGCATTCGACTGGGACTAGCCAGTCGGGACGCTATTCGACCAGTCATGTAGATGGGGCGGCCAGCAGCGCTCAGAGTTCAAGTCTGAAAAGCCGTCTGGCGTTGCCGCTGAGCAGCTTCTCCCGATCCGCAGGTTTAAGACCCAGGCCGTCCACTACCTGGAGGGTTTTGCGAATAAAGTCTGACCCTCCGACCGAATCGAACGGGCAGTCCGTGGCGAACAGGCAATGGTCGACGCCGAAGAATTCCAGTCCGCAACGCGTGGCCGCGGCCGCCCCGAAGAGCGCCGTGTCGGCGTAGAACTTACGCAGATGTTCAAGCGGATTGCGCGCAATTGATTTGGGAACCGCAGCATAATCCGGATCGGCCTCGCGCGCTTCGAAATGTCCTAATTCAGGGCCGATCCGTCCCTCGAAGTATGGAATCATGCCGCCCATGTGATGGGTGACGATCTTTAGCGACGGCAGCCGCTCGAAGATTCCCGCCAGGCATAAGCGCGCCATCGCGATACTGGTTTCGTACGGCCATCCGAGACTCCACCACATGCCGTACTTCGACCGCGACTCGCTGCGGTAGTCGGCAAACGAGGGGCCCCGCGCGGGATGCATCAGAATCGGCAAATCCAGCGCTGCCATCCGCTCGAAGATTGGGAACAATTCAGGCTCATCGAGCGCCTTGCCCGCAACGTTGGAGAAGATCTGTATCGCCTTTGCCCCGAGTTTTCCCACGGCGCGTTCGATTTCACGCATTGCCGCCGGTGGATTGTCCATCGGAAGCGACGCCGCGAAGCTCGGCAAGCGCCCGCGGCTTTGCCGGCAGAACTCAGACATTCCGTCGTTGGCGAGGCGCGCCAACTCGGGCGACAGTTCCGGCCCCGCCACGGCTTCGATCGGCGGTGAGCCGAGGCAGATGATTTGACGGTAATCGTCGCCGAACTCGGCCAGCACGCGCAGCCGCGCGTCGAGGTCGTAAAGCGGCTTGATCGGCAGTTGGCGGCGATAAGTCTTGTCGCCGCGCTCGTCAGAGACCGCCTTCAGGCGCTCCAGGTATGCGGGCGGGAGAACGTGGTTGAAAATGTCGATTACCATCGCATTCTCCTCATCGATTCATGCCGGCCGGCAAAACTTCCGGTTCCCATGCAAGGGAGCCGCTCACAGCTTTAGCAGGCGTCGAGCGTTGCCCTCGTAGAGCTTTTGGCGGTCGGCCGCCGAGATTTCCAGCGCGTCGAGCACCCGGATCGTTTCCCTGATGAACATGGTGCCGCCTTCCGGATCGAACGGGGAGTCGGAGGCGAACAGGCAATGATCGACGCCGAAGAAGGCCAGTCCGCAGCGGGTCGCTGGGAGAGAGCCGAAGAGCGCGGTGTCCGCGTAAAACATCTTGTAGTAGTCAAACGCACGCCGCTTGAGCCCGCCGACCAGTGCCTGATGATCCTGGCCCGGGGTGCGTGTTCCGATCTGGTCCAATCCGGCGCCGACGCGGCCCTCGAAATACGGGATCATGCCGCCCAAGTGATGCGTCAGGATCTTCAAGTTGGGCAACTTGTCGAAAAATCCCGCGTACACCATGCGCGCCATTGCAACACTGGTCTCGTAGGGCCATCCGAGCGCCCACCACAACTCATACTTCGACTCGGACTCCGAAGGGTAATCGGTAAACTGAGCGGAGCGCGCCGGATGCATGAAGATTACGCGGTCGTGATGGGCCGCGCGCTCGAAGATTGGGAAGTACTGGGGCTCGACGAGTGGATGGCCGGCGACGTTGGTGAAGATCTGGACCGCACAGGCGTTGAGTTTG
The DNA here is from genome assembly GCA_021792265.1 of Deltaproteobacteria bacterium. Lineage (GTDB taxonomy): Bacteria > Desulfobacterota > Binatia > Binatales > Binataceae > JAJYVB01. The sequence goes on from JAJYVB010000173.1 coordinate 5,761, forward strand.
GTGATCGCGCGGTCGATCTCCTTGACCGCCTCGGCTGGGTTGTTCACTGGCAACGAGGCAACAAAGCTTGGGAAATGGTCGCGATGCTTGGCGCAGATTTCCGCCATGGCGTCGTTGGCCGAGCGCGCAATCTCGGCCGAGCGGTCGGGTCCGGCGAGCACCTCGATTGGGGGCGACGCCAGGGAGAGTATCTGCTGGTAGTCGCCGAACTGCTCGACCATCCGCAGCCGTGTCTGGAGGTCATGCAGCGCCGCGATATTGGCGACGCGCTTCGACATGCCCGGATCATGCGCTGTCCCCTGGCCGATTCGCTGCAGGTACCCGGCCGGCATGATGTGGGTAAAGACGTCGATCTTCATTGGCGATTCCTTCCTGTGGCTTTGCGGGCGAGACTGGCAAACCCGTCTCGCTCGCGTTCTTCCGGCTCCCGCAGGCGCTCGCCGAGCCTGTTACTACGAGGCGAGACCTACCAGCCCCGGGCCGCAAACGTCTATTGGATTGTGCGAAAACGGCCGAGCAAAAAGCAAGCGCATAAAGCCGGAACCCCGCAAGGGCGGGTTGGGAGAGGAGCAGAGGGAAAAAAATAGAGCGGACAGGCCTGGTTGATATGTACGCGTTGAAAACTCGGGGCGACGTGCCCCTTCAGCACGGCGGTATCGGAAGACACCAACGGCTATCGGCAGCTTCGGGAGTTACTCGGACAACCCGCAGCTCCAAAAATAGGGCCTCTCGGGTGTGGAGGGAACTCCGAATGCCGGCATCGCGAGCATCGCGTACGCCGCCAGAGATAGAAGAACGTGAAACAGAGGTTTCCTGCTATTTGGTGTCTGCGACCGTTACGGACGCATGTAGACCGAAATTGACCTTACCGTCGCGGATGCGGACGGACCAGCCTCGATGACCCTTTGCCATCGAAGTCGAACTTCCACTTCTGAGCACCATTCGGCTCGAGCGCATGCAGAGTGCCGCCGACGGCGTAGACGGCCACCCCGGGGCCAAACGCCACCGAGAACCCGCCGGAAGTGTAAACGTTAGCCAAACGGGGGGAATGCAACTTCTCGGTGCCGTCGGGGCCGACAGCAACAAGAAACCCGCCCCCGCCGACCCGCTCAAGGAGAACGTATATGATCCCCTCAGGTGACCCGCCCCGCAAAAGTATGCCGACCGATGGTTGGAATTTCGGCCTGGTGACCCGCCCCGCAAAAGTGTGCCGACCGGCGATTGAGATTTCGGCCTGGCGCGGTCGGTTGGTGCCGGTATTTCCGGCGTTTATCGCACTCAACAGACTCAATCGACAACCTCTATCAAAA
>JAJYVB010000174.1 GCA_021792265.1 Deltaproteobacteria bacterium
CGTCGGGCGAGATCGTGATGTAGTCCTCAAACCTCATCGCTTCAAGTAAACCGCCCCGTCAAGCCTGAGGCAAGGCCAACCGCCGCACGGCATCGGTTAAAGTCGTGGCTTGGGCCCGCGCATGACGAGCCTGTCGCCCGTCTTGGCAAGCATCACCGCGTAGTCGGAGACGATTACGCTGTCCATGCATTCCCCCCAAATCAGGTCTGGAAAGGCTCTCTGCGATATCGCACCCAATTCTCACCTGCCTTTTCGATGACTAGCGGGAGCATGTAGAGCCGCTTGTGGAAGGGATTCGCCCGCTTTTGTCCGCCTTGGAACGGATTGATCTGATCGAACGTGGCCTCGGATACGAGCTCGTGCAGCGTGATCACCACACGCCGCGAGAAATTTTGTAAGTTAAGAGGCAGAGTATCGATAGCCCGCATGCAGAGGTGCGGATCGGGAGCACCGCTGACAGGAGTGCACCACGCGATAGAATCGGTGGTACCGAGTCGGCGAAGCCACCCGAAGGCCTGCGCAATCGTGGCCGGCTGGTCGGTTTGAACCCACGCCGTGATTGGACCAGAGGGCAGGCAATATTCACGCACTCCGGTAGACTCGATAACGCTTGGGCGCGTTCCCTTTTCCGGCTTTTGTGGTTTGAGGCGTTTGAGAAAGAACTTCATAACGGAGACCAGCCCAGGCGGCTGGAGTTCAAGAGGAGCGCTGCGCACGCGATCGAACATGTGGCGGCCCTCCTCCATCGATCCCGTGTGGCGTATAACCGCATCGACAAGCGCAAGCCGGACGGCCGCGGGACTCGGAAGAGGCGAGCAGGGAGCATAGCTCGGCGACGTGTCGGGGATGCGATAACTGTACAGAGCCGCGAACCATATATCTGCTCCAACCCATCCGGCCATGATTACTTCCGCCTGCCTTCTTTCGGGAGTTCCAGCGTGAAAGGCTCGCGTTTAGCCATCTCATCGAGGACTCCGAGCAGTTGCGGCAGCGAATCGAACGAGACGGATTCGATCCCTGTGAGCACGCGCTGCGCCGCTACGACGTCTTCGCGGTATGATTCGCTGAGAGGGCTCGGTGCGGGGGCCGGAAAATTGCTGTTGGATATCACTACTATCCCCTCGATCCCTTCGGTGTGAGGCAGGTGCGTCGAAGTCATCGCCCCGTCCGTTCTAGTGAACAAGGCCTTATACGCCTCAATACCTATTCTGAATCGCACCAATCGGTCCACTTCGGCGTAGCGGTAAACAACTTCATTAAGACCGATCCGCCAAGGTTGGAAAACAGATACCAATGCGTACTGCCCTGAGCGCGTCGGACGGTGATACACCATCTGCGCAGCAGCCCCGCCGGCCTCTTCGCCATCCTCGGAGACGGAGTTGCGTTCGACGCCGCGCCCTTCGACAACATGGCGGGCATGAATGTGGTGGTCGCGGTGGAAGTGCTCTGGTAATGCGACGGCCCAGCCGAATTCTATAGTGGACGAGCGCGGAATTGATGGCTTCGTACGGAGAAACCCGTGCAGATCGCACATCGCACATCCCTCCAGGGCCGCATCGAGAATGCGTGCTGCGTCGCCTTTGGTTTTTTTCGCGATGTCGTCGAGGTCGGCGCTTTTGTCCGCTCGTTGCGGTTGGAGTACACGGCACGATTCGCAGAAGATCGATTTATCGAGGGCAGTGAGCCAGAGGTTCTGGGCGTGAATGTGCTTGAGCATTTCACCCGAGACCGCGTCGGACTTCCGTCCGTCGGCCAGGACGACAGTTCGAGGCTCGCTCACGTTGCCCACAGTGCCTTCGTTATTGAGCGAGTGCAGGTTCCAGGTAGCACGGGCGAGTATTGCGATTTCGAAAAGCGGTGCGCTCATGACTCGACATCCTCCTTCCTGTCCCAACGAGCGAGTCCATAACTAATGATCGCGGAGCGAAGGATACGAACTTCTCCATCGCTGTGCGCGAGCGACATGAGCCGCTCGACGTCCGCCGCTGCGGGCTTGATGCCGGCCTTATAGTTGCGGCGCAGGAACTTTTTAACGGCTTCGCCAAAAGCGTCAGGCGTTTCGGCGTTCTCGAAGTCCATAAGACTGGCATAGTCTTGGTCAAAGGTCAGGGCTGCGCGTAGCGCTTTGCCGAAAGCTTGGACTGCTGGATCCCCATAGGCGGCTGGCAGACTCAGGGTGCTACCGCTCGACATAGTTCATCACCTCCGTCAGTGAATCCTCCGAGTAGAGTTTGTCGCGCTTTACGCGCCGGTTGCTGTCAAATATGTAGCGGCTAAAGATCCGGGCGTGACGGTAGTAGGTATCGCGCGAAGGATCGAGGACGAGTTCAGTGACTGCGTGAGCAAGGTCGTCGCAACCTTTGACGCTGCCTCGGCGGAATAAATAGTCCCAGGTCTCGAACACGTTGGTCGCAGCACTCGCGTTCTTCAGGGCAAGCTCGATGAGTGGGCCGACCGAGACGGCGCCTCCGCCTGCAGGTTTGACTTGCTGGCCGGAACGGAAGAGCGAAAAGTAGAGCAGTTTGGAAAAGCGCATTGGCAGGTCGGGCCGTCCCGCGCCTTTCTCCCTCACCGCATCCGCTAACACCACCGCGTAGTGAGCCGCGGCGACACGCACACCGGCGTAATTCAGGTTCGGGCGCTTGCCGACAAGCTCGCGTACTTCTCGAAAGTTGTCGAGCAACACCAGTTCTGGCACAGGCAGTGTAACGTAGTGCTCCCACTTTCCACCCGTTACGCGCTGGAGCTTGTAGTTCTGGGCGGTCACAGCGCCGAGGCATCCGAGTGCCCAGTTGATTTCGTCTACAGACGTCTGTCCCTCGCCGTAGTCACCAAGCGTGCGGCCGCGAAGACCTTTAAAGGCGCTCGGATCGAGGGGGCCGGGCAGAGTTGTATCACCATCGAAGTCAGCGACCAGGCCGGTCGTCGATGCACGGTCCAAGATCATCCGGGCGCTTCTTTCAAGTACGGCAATCGCGTCGTCGCGCCGACCGGTCCACTGTCGCTTATAGGTGAGAAATACGTTTTGCCAGTTCTCATCCGCTTTGAGCGCTCGCCATTGATCAGAGCCCGCGAGATCGAGCCGCCCAAGGTCAGATTGCACAGTGAGGACGAACCAGGCGCCCGTGTCAGAGATGAGCGGCGAGAGGCTTCCTTGGCAGCCCGCATACAGAAGGTTCGCTAGTCCCCAGGCGCGGCAGGTGTCAAAGATCTCCAAACCACTTTTCGTAATCGTAAATTGCATGCTCTCCTCCGGTAGCGATGCGATCGCTGAGACGGAGCCAACGCGACAAAAATACATACGAGCAGTAGCCAGGCGACAGCAAGTTAACAGCGCTGACAGCCCGCCCGGAGCCTGACGGAGGCTCGGTGTAAAAGTCCGCCTCGGAAACGTCAAGTTGAGTGTGGGCGACCACAGCGCTGTGCACGGGCTCGAACCATCCGTCGATCATTCGAAACATCGGCGCGCTTGCAGCGCGCACACTGTGGTGATGAGCGATGGCGGCAATGGCAGGCTCAGCGACGAGATTGCGAAGTCTAGGATTCGACGCTGTTAGCTTTCGACTGATACAACTCGATGCGACCCAGGCTGAAATGGCAGCGTGCGGCGGCAGGCCGCGGATACCGGCGCCGCGGTGAGCGAGAAAGGAGCATGCGAGCCGTGGGTCGTCCAAGCCCTGCCTTATCTTGGACTGCCAGCCGACAGTGAGTTTTCCGAGGTCGTGAAAGATGAGGACGAGGCGTATGACGGTGTGAAGAATGTCCTCGCCGATTTCGAGGTATCGCGCAAGGGCACGCAATGCGAACCGTTCCTCGGGGAGAATAACTTCATCGAATTTGCGCACGATATTGTCAGCGTGTTCCGCCCAGGTTTCGCACTTGAGGCGATCAGGCAAGTCGACCCGTTTAACGCCAACGACACGTGTTGCGGCGGGCTGGCCGGGGCGACCGAGCCGGAGGCCGCAGTCAGGATCGTAGCAGGCGAAATCGGGATGAACGATGTAGAGGCGCCCGGCGACGATGCGGTCTTTGGGCAAGAAGCGAATGAGATCGATATTCGCTTCATAGTCATCGCGCGGGCTGGCGTCGATTTCGACCCGCCATGTCCTCGGGTTGGAGTCTCTGACGAAGTTCGCGAAAACGCCCGGATGGAGCTTGCACCGCGGCAGGCGAAGAACGGCCTTGCCAAGCTCGTGGGGCTTATCGTGAATCGCGACTTCGAGGTCAAGTGAGTCTCGGACCGCGGACTGCGCCGCTTTGCGATCACCTGTGAAAGCTGCCTCGGCAAGAAGGCTGAGCGCGCGACCAGCCGCCTCGGGTTGCGCCCACTTCTCGAATTCCGCGCCGAGGACACTATCAACAAGTCGTTTTTCAAGCGCCCAATCCAATTCGCGCGGGCTTTGGCGGGCGTCGGCGAGGGCGTCGCGCGTGCGGTCGATGAGTTGCAGTGCGTAGGGAGCGGGTGATTCGGTGTCGGCGAATACGTGAACCTCTCCGTTGCCGCCCCAGCGGGCGCATCGACCTGCGCGCTGGATAAGAGAGTCGACCGGAGCGAGTTCGGTCAGCAGAGTATCGCAGGAGATATCGAGGCCGACCTCCACGACCTGAGTTGCCACAAGGATCGCAGGCCCGTTGTTCGCATCCCTGCTGAACAAAGCCGTGATCGCCTCTTCCTTCCTGGCGCGGTCCTCATCATAGAACCGAGAATGGGCGAGAAGAACGCAGCGATGCGCGCCAAAGTAAGCCCTGAGAGCGTCGTAGAGCCGAATGGCGCGGTCCACGGTGTTGACGACGACGAGAGCTTTGTTTGCGCGCTCGAGAAGAGCTGTTATGCCACCGAGGTTTTCATGGTCGAGGCGCTGCGTGTGAACGTCCAACTTTACCCGCCGCGGCAGCCCACCCTTGGCAGGCGGGAGACGGTCTCCATCGACGACTTCGAGCGAGGGAAGCCCAAGGCGGTCGCGCAGTACCTCAGCGAACGAAGTGGGCAAAGTTGCCGACATGATGACGAACGGAATGCCGAGTCTGGCAGCGCGTTCCGCTATGACGAGGGTGGATTGAAGGCCAAGAGCGGGCTCGAACGTGTGGACCTCGTCGAAGACAAGAAAGCTACCGGCGATTGCGCCAGCCGGGATGTTACCATGGCGGACGCCGAGCGTGAGTGGCGCGCAAGCGTATGAGGTTACGACCTGGTCGAGGGTGGCGAAGATTATGTCGGCGCAGAACAGGACACTTTCGGGGCGTTGCCCGTGCATCGCGGCGATGCGGAGTCGCGGGTCTGAATTAAGTTTCGTGGCGCGCTCCTTGAGCTGGTTGGCAAGCGCTCGCATCGGCAGAACGTGAATCATGCGACCCGGAACAGATTCGCCACGATAAGTCAGGAAGGGCAGCCAAATTGCCTCGGATTTGCCTGAACCTGTCGGTGAACGCAGGATGAACGATTTGCCCTGCGCGATCAGTTCAGCACACCTGCGCTGGTGAGGTGCCAACTCGAAGTCAAGCTTTCGCCAAGGTTCCCGGGCGGGCATCGTCGTTCATTCGTTGGAGGTTTCCTCGGGCACCAGCAGTCCTTTCCGTTTACAAAACTCTCCCTCTGAGCCAGTCGGTCTGTACAACGTGGTATTTTCCCAATCCAAATGTGGCGCTGTGGCCGATGTGGGCGTGCTCGCCGAATTTCAACCAGGGCCAGAACGGGGTCAGGTCGCCCTCGTAGGTCGCCGCGCCAACCAGGCCGTCCCACTGCATCTTGCGGTCCTGCCGGGACGAGTATCGCGACCAACTGACCCATCGCGTGCGATTACGCACCAGACGAATTTCCTGCGCGCGCTCGATCATCGCCTTGAAGTCCACATCCAGCGGAGCGCCGCAATGAAACCTCGATAGCGAGGAGAGCCGTCCCAGGAGACGCCGGAACACGATATGAAACTCGGGCACGCGCGCCCACGAGCCCTCGTGCTTGAGCCGCGTCTGGGTGAGGAACTCGATCGTTAATCGGCTTACCGGGGCATCGCAGGCGCAGTCGTCGAGTCTGAGCGCCGGCGCGGTTCCGCGCACGAGGTTGTCGCGGGAGTCATAGACGACCTGCCCGCTTCCGCCTCCAGCTCGCGGGTCGATCGACTCGATACGGGCGAGCTCGATCGCGCGGCGGCCGCGGCCGATTCGGTCCATCTCGCGCATCGCGACCACGAAATGCGGAAAGAATTCCTGCGCGCGTCCGATCAGCGTAAGCCCGAAGGAAAGCTCCTCGCCAGGCTCGAAGATGAGCCGCGCGCCCTCGTCCGCGGCCCTCCATTCCGGGGCGAGCACGAACGGGCGCGGGATCTCCTCATGCGTGCGGAGCGCTTCGGCGCCGGGCGGCGGCGACGATTCGAAAATCAAGTGATAGGGGCATTGCAGGGGTATCGGGCAGGGCTCGTCGAGACGCGAGGGACATGCGAGCTGGCGAAACGCGCGTCCGAACGCGCCGCGCAAAGTCGAGCCGAGATAAAGCGGGAGATCGAGCCGCTCACGCGCGATGAAATGCGCACGGTAGGCGGCGAGCGATAACGGACTGTTCAAATGCCCCCCGAACCGCGCCCGATAAAAGTCCCGAGGCGCAACTTTTCGGCGATGAAGCATAGCAAAATCGCATTTGGCGAGAAATGGTCGCTGAAAGGGAATCGCCGGCAGCGCGGGGAAATCAGGCCTACACAAATCCCACACGTCGTGCGGTCGATCTCGGGACCACGGCCTCGATGTCTTCCGGCGAGATTTCGAGTTGCCGGCCAGTAACGACCGAACCTGGCGCTGTGCGCTCGGCGACGCGACCCGCGGCCTCGATGAGGACCTGGCGCAACTGCCTTGGCGTCAGAGCGCTTAGCTGTTCGAGCGCTTGCGATGAGAGCTCCGGGTGGAACGCTCGGCCCCACGGCTCGCTCTCGAGCAGATCGCGATAAACGGACATAGCGATCGCCCGCATTTCTTCGCGCTTTGGCATTCGCACGTCGATCGGTTTGAACCGACTCAATATCGGCTCGGGGAGCACTTTAGAATCGTTTGCGGTCGCGACCCAACTGATATGCGCGCAGTT
>JAJYVB010000175.1 GCA_021792265.1 Deltaproteobacteria bacterium
GTTTGGCCAGAGCCGGGCGGCTAATTCAAGGTCGCCAGTGGCTGCAACGTATCGTCCAAGCAGCCAGAGAAAGAGCGGCGTCGCGTCGGCGCTGCCATAGTAACGGCCAAATGGTATTATGCCGGCCAGCGCCAACTCACCGCCCCGGATCTCATGCACGATCTTGCCGGGCTGTTCGTCACGCTGTTGATTGACTTCCGATCCCTGCAGAGCGGCGAGCGTTTTGAGCGTACCGGCAGCGAGCTCCGGGTTGAACGGCAGTGCGAAAAGCGCGGTCAGAATGCTGTCTCGCCCGAAGAGAGTGGCGAACCACGGAATCCCGGCCATAATGAACATGCCCTCGGGTGCGTGGCGCATGATCGAGACCAGATCCGCATACGAGCGCCGGAGCAAAGCGTCCAGCGGTTGATGGCTGCTCGTTATTGCGGACCATCCGCTTTCCAGGTGCGCGATCTCTGACCGGCGCTGTTCCAATGCCTTGTCGAACCGCAGGCGGGGCCGGCTAATTATCGAAGGCTCCTCAGCTCTGCCAGTGACCCGAACTTCAAGTTCTTTCATCCCGTCAGGCTCAAGCTCAAGCAGGAAGGAGGCGCGTTCGCCTTCCAACACAGCAGGCTGCGGCCGAAACGCGATTTCCGTGTGGCGTCTTATCCCATCTACACCTTTATAAAAAATACTGACAGAGCTTCGATGTACCTCCGGTTTCGAATACTCACCGCGGCGCGTGCGTTTGAACCCCCGAACTTCGAACAGGTCGGCAAAATCGGCACCGAAAAGAAAGTCCAGCGGAACTTTGATTTGCAGACGCGAATAATTCCGGACCACCACCCTGTGAAAAAGCGAGGAGTCCGCAATTACCCAGTCACGCTCAATCTGGATCGAGTTCTTGGAAAGCTTGACAGTCCTACCCCGTAATCCCAGGTCAGGATTGCTCAGATTGATTTGCAGCTGTGCGTTGTCGCGACTGCGATAACAATTAAGATAGTACGGTGTCTCGGTGGCGACGCTGAGTTCGAATCGGCTTAAATAGCGGGTATCGCGATGAAAAAATCCCAGCGGTTCATCGCGAGTTTCCAGGATGTCTCCGTGAACCTCGAAAACCGCAAAACTGTCGCCGTTTGCGAGCACACGCGTCGCGCGGCGCGAAGTGAGCGACGACGCGTGAATGTGGAAATTGGAAACAATCTTGATGACGTTTCGCGATTTCCGGCCGCGATTACACTGTTTCAACGCCCTGGCGCCAACGCTGCGATTCTTCACCTGCAACCACCCGTCCCCCGCCGCGCCAATCGGGCGTCGCTCTCCGAACGAGCGCACCATCGGCCAGCCGAAAACCCGTTCAATTTATGGTTGCCGATCGCGCTTGGTAATTCAACACCGGCAGTGAGCGGCATCTGACCGATTGCGCCTTTGACACGGTGTCAGACCGCGGCCACGCCCCGGCTGCGTTCTTTATACGGGTTCGATCGCGAGAGAAGCGGGGCACAATTATTCCGGAGCCAAACCGGGCACGAAACCCGTTCACGCTGTTCGGGTGCAGCCGGAAATACCTTCGGACTCGCGGCCGCTATCACGGTGGGCACGAAACCGAGGGAGCCGTAAGAACGCTCTCGTCGGGATAGCTATACGCCTTATCGATCGCGCTGGAAGGTGTCTCCTGGGAAAACCATTGATATAGCGCGACGTTCTGGGGATGGTACGTGTAGCTGTTCAGAGTAACTGGGAACGCAACCTGGTCAGCAGGGAAATATTCAATCGGGTCAGCAACCTCCAGATTGTCCTGGCAATTGCTGGAATTGGGATACTCCCACGGCGGCTCTACTTCGTTGCTGCCCACCGGATCGTTCAGCCACTCGGAAATCTCGTGGCTGAGCGGGAGAATGTCAGCGAAAGACGGATTGCCGTAGGCAGCCTGTCCTACTCCCGGATCCATCCAGGTGGCGTAAGCAAAAGTTTGGACGAAAACGGTATTGCCCCGGCTAAACTCGTACGCGCCGTGGAAACCGCCGACACAGCACTGGCCGCTCTGCGTCAGGCCCAGATTTCTGACCAGTAGGATGAGCAGGGCGCGAGGATTCGTTTTTTCAAGCTGAAAAATGGTGTCGAGCTGCGACACAAAAAAGTTGTAGTCCAGAGTGGCAAAGTAAGTTTTGTCAGATGTCTGGTACATTTGGTAAATCGGCGTTCCGGCAACACTATCGGGAACATAGATCGCAACTTCGCCAAGCAACTGCGAAGGCCGTATCAGCGTATGCCAGGTGGGCCGTTCCACCGGAAAAAACTCCGCCCGTTGAACGGCGTCCGCGAACTGCGTAGTGCCGGTCCCGTAGGGGGCCTTGGCGAAATCCGGACCTTGAATCAGGAGGCCGAGGGTTTGCGCGTCGAATGCAAGTTTAATCGGCCCGCCCGTTGCCGGATCGGTGGTGCCTTCAAAAACCACTGCAATTGGGAGTAGCTGTGCCGGAATAACCGTGGTTCCCCCGCGCACGGGCGTGCGGCCGACCATTAAAAAAGGCGTTTGCACCGGACCGTTGACCGGCATCGCGCCCTGCCAGACTGGAACCGTCACTGCCCGACTCGCCGTGTTACGGCCTCGCACCTGAGCTTTTACCGCTTCCTTCCCCTTGGCCGAGAGAAGGTTCAACGTTTTGTAGCGAAGCTTAAACGGGCCGTCAGGGACGATGGCACCTGGAGCCAGCCCGACCACCTCATGAGTCGTTTCGCCGGGGACGTTAAACGTTTGTCCAAAGCCCGAAGTTGAGATTAAGGCCAACGCACCAATCACGACCGAGAGCCTCAGCAGGTAGTGCCCCGCCTTTCTCATAGGTACAGTCCCCCTTTTCATGTGCTTTTCACTAATTTATCGATCGCGCCGATACCGGGTGCTACGACTACCCGCAGCATCGGCGGAGGCGCAAACCGCGGAGAATAGTTCCAACTTTATCAAGTCTCAGTGGCTTAACGTAGGACAAAGACTTGTTAATTGGTGTTTAATAGTACAGCGAGCTTCCTTTTGGCATTTTAGTATACATGACTATCCTCTCGAATCAAGAACCGGGAGCGCTAACCGGCGGTTTTAGGACGGTTTTTAAGAAGAAGCGGTGACGCATATTTAGGGAACCAGCGGTGAGAGCGAACGAAGATCGGGATCCATCCGACCAGGCCAAGGACGTCTGATTTCCGTGTGATTGGCTCGACGAAACGCACGATTGACACTGAGCGGCGCTTTGGATAGTTCTGCCGACTAAGTTAGCGCATAAGCCATCTCGTTTGTGCTTCTTCGGCGGGGTCGTGCCGGACCGCCGGAGGGCGGGAACGGCAGCATGGGACCCTACGGCCGGAGGGTGCCCGCCAGGGATGCTCCCTCAATCCCTCGGGCAGCCGCAAATCCATTCGAAACGCGTCTAATAGGATGCCGCCGCTTCGCGGCCGCCGTTCCTGAGTCGTTTCGATCGCAGCCGATAGAAGTATGTAGAAATGAGTCCTCGTTGAGCGCGGGGTTGATATCGTGCCCGATGCACGCGCGCCGATGAACCGGAAGCCAAAACGGACGTCGCGGGTTGTGCAGTATGCGATCGCAGGCTCGCTGATGCTTGCCGCGATAGTCGCCGGCGCTGACCGCCAGTCGCCGTCGACGGTATCCGTGCTGAGCGCGATACACGTACCGGATCCGATGCTGAAAATTAAGCGCCGCCGGTATTTTTTCTACCGTCAAGGCTTCCAATTCGGCGTTCCGAAGCATGCCTTCGCGCGAGCCGCCAGGCGCATCCAGCGAATGGAGCTGCGCCGCAGAGCAAAAATGGTCACGACAAGCTCGGCTGCTCTCACCTGGAACCTGATCGGGCCAAAACCTATCAAGGAACTACCCAACTTCGAGGGCCCAGTGGTCTTCGGCAGCGCGTACCCAGCTACGGGCCGTATCTCGGCAATCGCCGCCGACCCGACCACATCCGGGCGCGTCTTTGTCGGCGCGGCAACGGGCGGCGTCTGGATGAGCACGGACAGCGGTGCGAGTTTTACTCCGATTTTCGACAGCCAGCCGAGTCAGTCGATCGGATCGATCGCGCTCAACACCGGCACTACACCTCCTACCATTTATGTCGGTACCGGCGAGGGCAACAACGGCGACGATTCTTATTACGGCATCGGCATTTTCGTGTCGTCCGACCTCGGCCATAGCTGGACTCAGCTGGCTCCTGGCACTTTCGACCTGGCGGCTATCGGAAGCCTGGCTCTGATTCCATCGACAGGGACTGCCAAAGCGATCATTTTCGCCGGCGCAACGCTCGGGGTAAGCGCCGACCGTGCCGACGCTCCGGAACTGGAGAGCAACCCGAGTGACGCTGGGCTTTGGCGTTCGACCGACGGCGGCGCAACCTGGAGCCAGTACCCGGCCTCAACTTGGGGAAGCTCGGGGTCTATCCCGGTAAACTCGATAGCGATCGACCCGGCGGATTCCGAGCGCATTTACGCTGGCGTCGAGTTTGACGACGTTTTCATCTCCAGCGACGGCGGCAAGACTTTCGCGGCTGCTTGTTTCAGTAACGATTCGCCCTGCTCCGTACCGGGAGGACTCGGCAATATCGATCGCATAAGCCTCGCGGTGGGACCTCCTACGTCCGGCGCACCCGACGCGTGCGTCAACGGAACCAAGCCATGCGGCACGGTTTACGCCATGGTCGGGAACATCTCGGCACCCGACTACGTAGGATTCTTCAAATCAACTGACGGCGGGGCAACCTGGGCAAGCGAGACGGTTCCCACGACAACCCTCGGCACATGCCCGCAATGTATTATCATTGATGGAACCAGCAGCTCGAACCTGGCGCAGGAGTTTTACGATCAGGCGCTGCTGGTCTCGCCCAACGATCCCGCGACCGTGCTCTTCGGAGGGATCGGGCTTTATGCGTCAACCGATTCGGGTTCAAGCTGGACTTTTCTTGCTGGCGGCGGAGGAACCCATAGCGACCAGCACGCGTTGGCGCTCGCGCCAGACCATAACACGGTCTACCTCGGCAACGACGGCGGAGCCTTCAGCTTCGAGCTCAGCACGATGGGACCGAAGACCGTCTTTACCTCGCTCAATAACACGCTGCCTGTCGCGCAGGCGCAGTCGGTCGGGCCCCATCCGACAAAAAATACAGCCGCTCTGGCAGGTTTCCAGGACAACGGCACGCAGCTTTATGGCGGGAACGAGGAATGGCCCGAGGTTGACCTGGGCGACGGCGGTATCGCGCTTTTCGACCATACCAATCAAAGCTTCGCCTACCATACTCTGGCTACCGCCGGCTCCGGACCGGTCATCTCGCGTTCGACCGACGGCGGCGCCACCTGGGACATCCTGGACCCGACGGAGGCGCTGCAAACCGAAATGAGCAAAAATGGCGACACCGGGGCGATTTTTTACCCGCCGCTCGCCAGCGATCCCGCGGTCGCCGAGCGCGTGCTGTTCGGCGCAGGGTTTATCTATGTCTCGACCGACGGGATGCTGTCATGGCAGCCGCAGGGATCCGCATACATGGGCGGGATCTGTCAAAATGGGAACTGCGCGCTTCAGGACATTGAATTCGTGCCTTCTCATCACAATCTGGCCTGGGCGCTTTCGGCGACCTATCGCGCCGGCGGTTTCCGGCTTTTCAACACCACGCAGGCGGACTGTCCAGACCAGTCGACTTGCTCGGCTGGCCAAGGAACAACCGCGCTCTGGTTAGAGCAGGACGAGCAGCTCCCGTTCGGCACCGACAGGACGCAAGCCACCGGCATCGCCGCCGATTCTACCGATACAACCGGGAACACAGCTTACCTCACGCTTTCGGGCTTCACGGCGCTGACGGGCGTCGGCCATGTTTACAAATCCACCGATTTCGGCTCGACCTGGAGCGAAGCCGACGGTGCGGGCGGCAGCTCGCCGCTGCCGGACCTTCCCGTCCTGCGCCTGCTTGTCGACCGCGGCGATTCGACCGGCAAGACTCTGCTCGCCGCGACCGACTTGAGTGTTTTTCTCTCCAGCGACGGCGGCGCAACCTGGCAGCCGTTCAACCTTCAGGCGATACCGGCGGTACCCGTCTTCGATCTCGAGGAGAACTCCAACGACGTGATCTTTGCGGCCACCCACGGACGCAGTATCTACCAACTCGGCACCGCTATCGCCTCTACGCCCACACCGACCGCGACCGTCAGCGCTACACCCACGGCCACAGCCACTCGCACGGCAACGGCCACGCCTACTGCTACCCGAACGGTGACGCCGACTGCGACCGCCACGGCTACGGCAACGTCAACCGCTACCGGCAGCTCCGTCGCGACGCCGTCGGCAACCCCAACGGCAACCACAGTCCCTGCTTCGCTATCGTTTACACCGAAAAGGCTCTCCTTCCCCGCGCAGGTCTTCGGCGTAACGGGAACAACCTCACCGCCTCGCAGTGTGGCCTTTGCGAACCCGAGGGGACGGCAGCAAGCTCCGGTCGTGGTCGAGGGAATAGAACTAAGCCCAGCGTTCGGGATCGCCGATACGGCGGGTCAATGCACGGTCGGGATGACGCTTGAGCCTGGGCAGCGATGCGTGCTCGCACTCACCTTTACGCCCGGCAGCCTTGGACCTGACGGCGGAAGCCTCGCGCTCGAGGACAACGCGCATAACGCGCCGCAGACGGTCGCATTGACGGGGGTTGGAATCGCCGGCAGACTGGCGATCGCTCCTAAGGTCCTCTCATTCGGCAAAGTGGCAATTGGACAATCGGTGACCAGGCAGGTCACGCTCAAGAACCCTAACAAGGTGGCGCTTCAGATCGACAGCGTCGTAACAAGCGACACCGAGTACCAGGCGGCGGCGAATTGCGTCGGGCAACTGGCAAGCGGCGCGAGCGGTACGTGCACGTTAGGTGTTACCTTCACGCCTGCCACGAAAGGGGCTCATCCGGCGACACTAACCGTCACCGACGACGCCGCTCATAGCCAGCAAACGGTACGCCTTAACGGCGCAGGCAAGTAGGGCCAGACCCACCCACGGCGCTCGGCACGACCGTCCTAGCGGCAACCGTGTTGAGAAACCGGATATT
>JAJYVB010000003.1:0-9048 GCA_021792265.1 Deltaproteobacteria bacterium
GGGCACCAGCAAATCTTCCTTGTGCCAGAGCGACCCGGAGCGCGAGTAGGTGCAGATCTCGACCTGGCGGCTCATTACAATCGCCTCTTCGGGACAAGCCTCCTCGCACAGCCCGCAGAACATGCAGCGCGACATATCGATGTCGAACACCTCTGGGTAGCGTTCCACCTCATCGGCTGTCTCGCCTGGGAAGATCGTGATGCAGCTCGTCGGGCAGGCCCATTCGCAAAGGCCACACGCGACGCATCGCGGCTTGCCGCCCTCCATCTGCACCAGCACGGGCATCCCGCGAAATGCCGGCGGCTGTACCAGGCGCTGCTCGGGGAAGTGGATGGTGAAATCCTGATGCCCGCGCATGAAGCCAAACAGGTTGGCGAAAAAGTGCCGGGTCGAGACCCAGAGTCCCACGAGCAGCGGCACCACCATCCGGCGGTCAGGCGCCGGGCGCCTTACCTTTACGACATTTACGGCCACCGTTAAGTCTCCGGCCCGCCCTGGGAGTCCATCTCGCCGGCTCCGCCCAGCGGCAAGCCGCTGGGACCGAGCGCGTCGAAAGCCAGTTGTGCAAAAGCGTTATGGTCACGGCCAATGGCCTGCCACACCGAGCCGAGTTCGAAGTTGTCGCGCCGCTGTGCCAGGGCGTTCAGCAGGTGAGTGAAGATTTCACCGTCGCTGAGCCATTCAGGCGGGGTTTCCAGCGCCCGATGTATGCGCTGCACGCGGCCGGCATGATTGGTAAACGTGCCGTCCTTCTCGGCGAATGTCGTTGTTGGCAGGACCACGCGCGCGCGCGAAAGCTCAGGCCGAAGCGTGACCACCTGGGCGATGAGCAGTTCCAGCTTGCCCAGTAACGGCCCGATCGTCTTTGGCGAAACGACGTCCAGCAAATCGTCGCCGCACAGATAGAGACCTTTGACCGTTCCGTTTTCGATCGCTGCGAGCAGCTCCTGCAGGCCGTCGTCGGGAGGTCCGGTCAGCCCCAGCTCGCGCACGCCGCGCGCGTTGGGCGCCTTTTCAGCCTTGATAAGCAGATCGTCCGAACTTCCCCGCCTAACCGCCATCGCGACGCGCTTGACGCCAAGTGCCCGCAAGAGCTCTCCGAAGCGGAAGTTCTCCTCCGTGGTCAGATGAGGCGAGACGACCGCGCCGAGCGCCTGTCCGCCATGGACCGAGCGCAGTTCCTCGATAGCCCGCACCGTTTCGCCGAGGCCTTCCTCAAAGGAGGCCGCGCGCAGTCCCTGGGCGCTAGCAACCTGAGGCGCTCGCAAGCGGGCTGAGTCGCCGACGAACCGATAGTTGAGCCGGCCCGGGTCGCACATCCAGGTATCGTTTACCGCATCATTGCGCCGCGGCGTCAGCCGCCAAATTTCGCCTTGGTAAGTGTGGACCATGATGTTGCAGCCGTTGGCGCAACTGGGGCATACGCTTGCCGTTTCGTCGAGGAACCAGACGCGCAGCCGATGGTGGAAGTCCTTGCTTTCCAGAGCGCCGACCGGACAGATGTCCGCGGTGCAAATCGAGTAGTCGTTGTCGAGCCGGTGGTCGTAGATGTCCAGCAGCGAACGGTCGCCCAGATTGAAGATTCGCAGCTCGCCCGTTTTGGTGATCTCGCGGCAGAACCGCACGCAGCGCCGGCACAGTATGCATCGCTCCTGGTCCAGGAGCATCCGCTCGCCGATGTCCAGGCGCTTGCTGCGCTTGCGCCTGGGCTCGAGGGTGCGGCAAAAACGGCTGCCAAAACGCATCGAGTAGTTCTGCAGCCAGCATTCGCCTGCCTTGTCGCAAATCGGGCAATCGAGCGGATGGTTGAGCAGCAGCAGTTCAAGCACGCCGCGGCGCACTTCGGCAATCTCTGGGTCCTGCGTGTTGACCACCATGCCGTCGCGCACCTGGGTGTTGCAGGAGATCTGGAGCTTGGGCACCCCCTCGATTTTGACCTGGCAGAGCCGGCAGCTCCCGTCGATGGAAAGTTTCGGATGGTAGCAGTAATGCGGGATATCCATGCCCGCATCCAGCATTACCTGCAGCAGGGTGGCGCCCTGAGGCGCCTCGAGGATTCGCCCGTCAACCGTCAGCTGTACTTTGTTCAAGTCGCTACCCGAGTTGGCGTCCGCTGCCGTGGAATTCGGGCCACGGACGGCCCTCGCGCTCGTGTTGGACGCGATATTGAAGCTTCATGAGACCGTCTAGCACTGCCTCGGGCCGCGGCGGACATCCTGGAATGTAAAGCGCAACCGGCACGATCCGGTCAATCCCCTGAAGCACCGCATAGTTGTCGTAAGGTCCGCCCGAGCTCGTGCATGCACCGAAGGAGACCACCCACTTGGGCTCGGCCATCTGATCGTAGACCCGGCGCAGGATGGGAGCCATCCGATGGGTGATCGTCCCGACGACGAAAAGCAGGTCGGCTTGGCGCGGGGTAAAACGCGGCAGGGCAGCGCCAAAGCGATCGAGGTCGTAGCGCGGTCCCGCGGCGGAGAAGTATTCCATTCCGCAGCATGCGGTTACGAACGGATAGGGAAAGAACGAGTACTTGCGCGCCCATTGGATCGCGTCCTTGAGGCGCGTAGCCGCAAAACTTTCCGGAAATGCGCGGCTCTCGTCGCTGAACGCATTCCCACTACTGACACCGCCTGCGTAGGCGGAGATTGTTCGCCGCTTCACTGTTGCCACCTTGAACTACTTGAAAACCGGTCCCGCCCGGCTCTCTGCGCCGCTATAAGCTGCCGCGGCTGCCGTGTACCCACGGCCCGGTCGGGTCAGCCGTTTCCGACGTACCTATCTGCCCGTATTTTTTACCTTCTTTCCGCTTAGAGCAAGGCGGACAGCAAGGTCAGCGTCAACGGTGCTGTAACGCGATCGGAGCGGTTCCCCATAACCAGCAGCTCGCCGAGCGGCTGGGCAACGCGGTCGCCATGTATCCCGCGGCTGCCCCACAACGCTTAACGCGCAGCATTGGTTGGCGCTGCAGTGCTCGCCGCCGCAACCGACCCCGCCTCCGACGTCAGCCAACGATAGAGAAGGCCTCCTAGCACACCACCCACTATCGGCGCGAGCCAGAACAACCATAGCTGTCCGAGCGCCCAGCCGCCGACGAACAGTGCCGGCCCCGTACTGCGTGCCGGGTTCACCGAAGTGTTGGTCACCGGAATGCTGATCAGGTGGATGAGCGTCAAAACGAGACCAATCGGAATCGGGGCGAATCCGGCGGGCACACGCTTATCCGTCGCACCCATAATTACGAACAGGAAGATGAGCGTCATCGTTACTTCGCAGACCGCGCACGAGAGCAGCGGGTAACCACCGGGCGAATGTGCTCCGTACCCGTTGGCCGCGAAGCCTGCGCTTAAACTGAATCCGGCCGCGCCGCTCGCAATCACGTACAGTACCGATGACGCGAGGATTCCTCCCAGCACTTGCGCGACAATGTAGGGGATCACTTCGTTCGCCGGAAAGCGGCCGCCGGCGGCGAGGCCGGCCGTGACTGCCGGGTTGATGTGGCATCCGCTGATGTGTCCGATCGCGTACGCCATCGTGAGAAGCGTCAGCCCAAAGGCGAGCGCCACGCCTACGAAGCCGACACCCAGATGCGGGAACCCCGCGGCCAACACTGCCGTGCCGCACCCTCCAAGAACGAGCCAGAACGTTCCTATGAACTCAGCTCCTAACCTGCGTGAGATGCTCATGGCCGCAATCCTCCTCAACGGTTTTTTCTGTGCTCGTCACGACACTTGCCCAGGCATGCGCAAGGAAGACAGCACCAACAAAAAATCTTCGAAGCGGGGTGGCTCGGGTTTTGCCCTGATTCATGAATTCGGTTTCGAAGCGGCGAGCTTCTTCAGGGCATGTTTCGGTCCAGTAGATTTGATCTGCGGCGTTTTTAGCTCTCGAATTTCAAGTCACTCCATAAACCAAATGGTGCGGTACTGCAAGGTTCGAGGCGTTTTGTTTCACTGCTTCTTAATGGCGCGGCGTCCCCGTACTCACACGCGGCTAGCGATGTCGGAAAGACCATGACGAGACAGTTGACAAACAGTTCTCAAATGATAATAATTCGCAAAGAGATGGTTGCTGCACGGCTTTTTCCTGAGCCTGAAAGGTCGCCTGGGCAAGCCCAGCGGGCTGCGATGGCCATGGAACGTTTGCGTCATCTGGGATGGGCGGTGACGCCGCAGCGTCTGTCCATTTTGCGGGTTGTCGCGGACGCAAAGGACCATCCGCGTGCCGAGACTGTGTTCGAACGCGTTCGTCGCGAGCATCCGCACATTTCCCTGGCAACGGTTCATCGCACCCTGGAGAGACTTGCTGCGGCCGGCGAGGTGTGCAAGGTGACGCCGCTCCACGACAGTGCACGGTATGACGGCAACTCGGCGCCGCATCACCATGTTGTCTGCGTGCGTTGCCGAGAGGTTCAAGACGTCGAGGTGGCGGAGTTCGACCATCACTGGCGCGGGATTGAACAGATCGGAGAGTTCAAAGTTTTGGGAGTCGCCCTGGAGGTCCGTGCGCTCTGCGCTGCCTGTCAGCAGAAAACGGAACACGCAAGGAGCAGCCGCCGGATCGCACGCTAGCTGCCGAATGCGGCTCATACCGGTGAATCAGAAATTAGGGAGGCGCTAAGCAATGAAGTCGCTTAAAGGAACCAAGACCCATCAGAATTTGAAAGACGCCTTTGCTGGCGAAAGTCAGGCCAATCGCCGTTACTTGTATTTTGCCAAGGTTGCGGACGTCGAAGGTCAACCCGAGATCGCAGGTTTGTTCCGCGACACTGCCGAGGGTGAAACGGGCCATGCTCACGGTCATCTCGACTACCTCAAAACAGTTGGAGATCCGGTGACCGACCAACCCATCGGCGATACGCTCGCGAATCTAAAGAGTGCGGTTCACGGCGAGACCTACGAATACACCGACATGTACCCGGGGATGGCCCGGGCGGCGCGTGACGAGGGCTTCGCGGAGGTCGCGGACTGGTTCGAGACTCTGGCAAAGGCCGAGAAGTCGCACGCAGGGCGCTTCGCGAAAGCGGCGGAGAGCCTTAAGTAAACACTTCGAGCGCACGGGGCACCGGCCGGCGGCTTAGGCAGGAGCGACGCCTGCGAAGCGGCCGGATTGCTGGGGCCGGGACGATGCCATTGCGAGAACAGCTATGGCGCGCCGGTGCCCGTGCGCTAGTCTGTACTATGAACAATCGCTTTTCCCTGCGGACACCGAATGAGCCGAATCGAATCCCGACCCACCGAATGGCTTTCCTATTCTCCGACCGAAGCTAAGTATTGGGATCGGCCGGGATTCGAGCTCGAGCGCGAACGCATATTCGACATCTGTCAAGGCTGTCGGCTGTGTTTTAACCTTTGTCCGGCATTCCCGGCGTTGTTCGAGGCGATTGACGCCAAAGAAGGCGCCGACGTTCGCCGGTTGACCGTTGCCGAGAAGGAGCGGGTGACCGACCTCTGCTACGGCTGCAAGCTGTGCGAAGTACGATGTCCCTACACCCCCGCCGACGGCCACGAGTTCCAGCTTGACTTTCCCCGCCTGATGCTGCGGACAAAGGCGCTTAGAGTACGCGAGCATGGAGTGCCGCTGCGCGAGCGCCTGCTGGGCAATCCGGACCTCATGGGCAAGCTTGGCACGCTCACGCCGGGACTCGCGAACTGGGGGTGCCGCAACAAGGCGCAGCGTGTGCTGATGGAAACGTTGCTTGGCATCCATCGTGACAAGAAACTTGTGTCCTTCGCCGGCGAGACTTTCGTCTCCTGGCTCAAAAAAACCCCCATTCCGGCGCCGCCATCTGACCCTGCTGCAAAGGTAGTCCTATTCCATACCTGTTTTGCCAACTACTACGAGCCTGCGCCGGCGCGGGCCGCGGTTGACGTGCTGGACCGCAACCGATGTGAAATCGTCTGCCCTAACCAGAACTGTTGTGGGATGCCGGCGCTGGACGGCGGCGACATCAAGTTCGCACAGCGCCAGGCATCTGCCAACCTGGCCGCGCTTCTGCCTCTGGTGCGCCGCGGTTATAGGGTGGTGACGATTAATCCGACGTGTTCGCTGATGATGCGGCGTGAGTATCCGAGTCTTATCGCCGGTGCCGAAGTGCGCGAGCTTTCGGCTGCCGTGATGGATACGCATGAGCTGCTTTACGAGCTGAGGCGTGCCGGAAAGTTCAACCGCGACTTCCGTTCAACGCCGAAGTCGGTCGCCTACCACATCCCCTGCCATCTGAAGGCCCAGGGCATCGGCTTTCGGTCGCGCGACCTCATGCGCACCATCCCGGGCGCCGAGGTCACGATGGTCGATGCCTGTTCGGCTCACGACGGTACCTGGTCGATGAAAAAAGAGTATTTCGCGCTCTCGATGAAGTGGGGCGAGAAAGCATTCTCGGGGATGCGAGAAGCAGGCGCTCGGGTGATGGCGAGTGATTGCCAGTTAGCGGCTCTCCAGATTGAGCAGGCGACAGGAACGCGCCCGCTCCATCCTATTGAAATTTTGGCCCGAGCCTATCGCACAGATGGCTTTCCCGACCCGGTTGTTGCCGAGCGCGACGGCTCGAAACCCGACCCCGGTGCGTCGTGAAAGTCATAGGCCTGGACTTGATTCTTCCCTACGCGGAGTACGAACGGGTGCGAGCCGTGCTGCGGCCGCTCTTCATCGCGGAAAAGGAGCGTCGGCGGCTCGCCTTAGGCGAGCACGTGACGCTGCTCTTCGAGAACCTCCAGACCGTGTGGTATCAGGTCGAAGAGATGCTGCGGGTTGAGCGGATCGCGGCTCCCGAAGCTATCCGCCACGAGATCGAAACGTACAGCGAGTTACTGCCTTCGCCTCAGGAACTTTCAGCGACCGTCTTAATCGAATACGCCGCACCCGGGGAGCGCGACGCCGCACTGCAGCGGCTGGTGGGACTGGAGCAGCATGTGTGGCTCGTAATTGACGGGCGCCGCCAGGCCGCCCGCTTCGACACTCGGCAGATGTCCCGGGATCGGATAAGCGCGGTCCAGTTCGCAAGATTTCCGTTGGGCGACATCGCTTCGCATCGGCTCGTTGAGCTGGCTGACGCCGGCCGGCTGGCTTTTGAGGCGGATCACCAGGAACTGAGCGCCATGGCCATCGTCAGCGGTTCACTGGGGCGTGCGCTGGCTGCCGATCTTGAGGCGGCGTCGGTTGGGTCTTAGCTAATTGGAGACGACCGGGCAGATCGCCCAGGCCTGGATCGTGCGAGATTTGAACCGCGACGGATTGCGGGATGTGGATAAGTCGCGTCGCGGCTCCGTCCGCGCGCTTAAATTTTGTTGACTAGCGGTTAGGCAGACGGTATATAGCTTTAGTGCTCGTCCTCGCTTCGCTAAGCTTGGCTATGATGCCTTTGAGACGCCCGTCCATGCCGGTTTACCTCTTGGCTCCCGGACTAGTCTGGTGAAGAGGCGAAGCATGACGAGAACGGCGGCCGCCAGAGGTAGTATCCTGGCTCGCGATTAGTCGCGCGAGACGGATTTTCTTAGGTGCTTATGGTTCGGCGATAGGCTGGCGGTTGCCGATTAACACTGCTCTGCTTTGACGGGACCCCGCCTAAGGGTGTGACTGGGGCCTCGTGGGGCGGTAAAGGGAGGGTGTCGTGGAGAGTCGAGCCGGAGCAACTCCAGAGGCGTCCCACTTCTGGTATCTAATCCGTACCAAGCCGGGCAAGGAACGATGGGTACGCGACCAGCTCGTCGAGTTGGTGCCGGAGACGTTCCTGCCGATGCTCAAAGCGCAGGTTCCGCGCTGGGGTCGGCTGGCCTGGTCCACGGCGCCGCTCTTCCCCTGTTATCTTTTCGCTCGGCTTAGCCTGCGAGAACATTACTTCGACGTGAAGTACATGGCCGGCGTGCAGGGATTGGTCTGCGCTGGGATGGAGCCGGTCTTAGTTGAAGCCGAAGTCGTCGAGAGCATTCGCGTGCGGGCCGTTGGCGGTGTTGTTGAGATTAGACCGCGCCCATTCGTCACCGGCGAGCGGCTGCGGATCACCACCGGACCATTTCGCGATTTCGAGGCGATTTTCGAACGCTACCTGTCGGGCGAAGAGCGGGTTGCAATCCTGCTTAACGCCGTCGGCGCCGGTGGAATCCGGGTAGTCACCGACGCGTCCTCACTTGCCCGGTAAGGTCGAAGCCTAATCGGGTGCGGGTCGGTATTCGCTGTGGGACCCGTCCGTCGCCGTCGTGCTCCGGTTTTGAGAACCTGGCTGCGCGCAGCGGCTGGCTTGGCGCCGGCTGCCGCGGTGGCAGTTTGCCTCATTTCCTGCGCAGCGCTTGAGGGTCTGAACCCGTGGGCAGATCCACACTCGTTTGTGGGAGTTGCGTTTGGCGACTCGCCAAGCGAGGTCGAGCGGCTCTACCCGCAAGCCCAGCCCGCAACGAGTCCCTACGGCGCGCAGATGTTGACCGTTTCGAATCTGGAGTCCTCCGGGTTGCGCTTTCAGCAGGTTGTCTTCGAGTTCTCTGTCGTTCACGGCATGCAGGTAGCAGCTGCCAGTTTCGACCCTTCGGCTGCGGAGCCGTTGTACCTAAAGCTGTGTAAGGCCTTCGGGAAGCCCCCGGGCGCGCAGAGTCGCCCGATTCGCGCCCACTGGCAGGTAGCGGATGGAACCTCGGTAAGCATCGACGGTGCCCGAGGAAGACTGTTTTTCATCGGTCCTTACGGCGGTGGACTGAGGAGCGAACTTCCGCTCATAGCGAAGGAATGGAGATTTTGAGGTTATTTCGGGCTAGAAAAGCTGTGTTTACTAAAAATTCTTTCTTTTTAATTTTATTTAAGCGTCTTGCGCTCAATTGGTGTGTCTTGGGAATCAGGCGCTTAACATGGCATGCTTGACGCATAAGCCAGAGATTGTTATAACGTGCCACGAATGCCAAGCTCGCTCCTGCGGTTGCGCTATTTGCTTAGAACGCGTAACCTTGGCATGCGCTGAAAACTGTTTGTCAGTAGCAGCCTCTGCTTCGCCCATCAGGCTCGGCTAATGGGAGGGCGGACGCTTGTGTCGAATCAAAAGCGTCGCGCTGGCCATCCTCGATC
>JAJYVB010000003.1:9058-33024 GCA_021792265.1 Deltaproteobacteria bacterium
CGATCGCAGGTATGTCCGGGCGACGGCGGCCGGTTCCAACAATCCAAGCAATCGAATTGATAGGACGGGTAGACCTCGGGGCTCTTGGGATTAGAACTTGCTGGCCTCGTTTTGACAGGCAGGTTAATGCTTGAAGGCGGTCACTGCGACGACCCGTGGCGATCGTCGGCGAAGCGGGCGGCGTGACACTAGGGGCAGGTGCGTTTCGCGTTTCTCCGGAGCGCTCGAGAGGGAGTGGATGATGCAACCTCGCAGTTCGGGTTTTGGATGGTGTTGGCGACTGGTCATAGTTGCGCTAGCCGGGTTGGCAACTGCTGCTGTGGCCTTTGGCCAAACATCGGGTGGGCAGCCTCAGCAGCAACCTCCGCAAGCAACGCCAACGCCTGTTTCCCAGCTTCAGAGCCAAAGCACCGTGGGTCCTAACGCTGGAGGTGGGGTGGCCGGCGTTCCGAGCAACCTCATCGACGAGGCAAAGGCGGCAGTGGCTCAAGGCGGGTTCACTGCCGAGAGGATGCAAGCGGTCTGCGCCAAGCTGGTGGAGCGCCACATGGGCGCGGATCAGGTGCAGGCTATTGGTCAGGCGGTGGGCCTTTCGGCGGATCAGGTGGCACAACTGCAGAGCTGCGTTCAGTCGGGAGGACAGGTGGCAAACGCTTCGCCCGGCGCCGCTCTTGCTTCCGCGTCCCCAACTGCCTCCCCGGCGGTGGCCGAAGGACCGTCGTCCATCGAGCAGAGCTTCCGTGAGCTCGCTAATCCAAAGCTTGAAGCGGAAAATCCGAGTCCCGCCGATTTGTCGCAATTCGGTTATTCGTTCTTCGAGCAACCGGTTTCGACATTCGCTCCGACTGATAGCGTGCCGGTAGGTCCCGACTACATGATCGGGCCGGGTGACGAACTGGACGTTCTCATTTGGGGCAGGATCAATGACACCCTCACACTCACCGTCGATCGCGATGGTACGATCCAGATTCCACAGTTGGGACCGTTGTCGGTCGCGGGACTGACTTTCGCGCAAGCCAGACAGCTAATCGTCCAGCGTGCCAGCCAGATAACCGGTGTGCAGGTCGACGTTACCATGGGGCGGCTGCGCACCATCCAGGTTTTTGTTATTGGCGAAGTCGAGCACCCTGGTACCTACACGATCAGCGCGCTGTCGCGCCTGTCCAACGCCCTAACCGCTTCGGGCGGCATCAAGAGGGTTGGCAGTCTGAGGCGTGTCGAGCTCAGACGCGGCAATCATGTGGTAAAAGTGGTCGACCTGTATCGGATGCTGCTTACCGGCAACACCGCCGACGACCGACGGCTTCAACCAAACGATGTGATCTTCGTCCCGGTCATCGGACCGGTGGTGGCAGTGGCGGGCGACGTCAAGCGCCCGGCTATTTACGAACTGGCCTCGCAGAGCGAGAGTTTGGGTGCGGCGCTGCGGCTGGCGGGCGGAATCGGTGCGTTCGGCTACTCGCAACGGGTGCAGGTCGAACGCGTACAGGGTCATGAACGGCGGATCGCCTTGGACGTGTACCTGAGTCAGGCTGCCACCGGCCGCTTCGACATTCGCGACGGCGACCTGATCAAGGTGTACACGGTCCTGCCCGAGCGTCGAAACGTGGTGACGCTCGATGGCAACGTCCATCGTCCTGGAGCCTACCAGTGGTTCCCCGGGATGCGGGTTAGCGACCTCGTGCGCGAAGGTGAGGGTGTAAAGACCGAGACCTTCTACCGCTACGCGCTTGTCAAGCGTCTTCAAGGGAAGGAAAAACGCCTGCATACCGTGCCGGTCGACTTAGAGGCCGTTCTCAACGAGTCGTCGCCGGGCCCGGCCGACCTCGCGCTTGAGCCGCATGACACGCTGACCATCTTTAACCTGACGGAGATGCGCGAGGCGCCAATGGTGCGAGTGGAAGGCGAAGTTAGAATTCCCGGCGAATATCCACTCAGCCTCGGGATGAGAGCCAGCGATCTCGTGTACCTGGCAGGAGGGCTCAAGGACGATGCTTATCTGGCCAAAGCCGAATTGGCCAGAACCCAGGTTGTCAATGGCACCGCGACTCGCCATATCCGCGAAGATCTGGATCTTAGGTTGGCTCTGAACGGCAGCGATTCGAGCGATCCGCTGCTGCGGCCCAACGATCAGCTATACATACGCCGCGCCGAGAACTGGCACCTTCCGTGGATGATCACGATTAAGGGCGAAGTGCTGAGACCTGGCCCGTACGCAGTACGCAAGGGCGAACGGCTCTCGTCGATTATCCAGCGAACCGGGGGGTTCCTGCCTGACGCCTACCTGCCGGCGACAATCTTCGTTCGCACGTCGATACAGGAGATGGAGCAAAAACAGCTCCAGCAGGCGCGCGTGGAATTGCAGCAACAGATTGCCGAGTTGGAGCTGGTGCCCAACCCGTCCAGCAGCGACCAGTCCGGCGGGTCCTCCGACAATCGCACGGCGGCGCTGGCGATGATGCAAAACGTGCTCAACGAGACCCAGACCCAGGAGGCGACGGGTCGGCTCGTGGTCCGTCTGGAGCCGCTGACGGAGATGGTTCATTCGCCGGACAACGTGGTTTTGGAAGATAAGGACGAGATAACGATCCCGCGGCGTCCCGTTTCAGTATTCGTGCTCGGCCAGGTTTACAGCCCCAACGCGATTCTCTACCGGCCCCATCTTACGGTCAGCGACTACCTGCAAATGGCGGGCGGTCCCAAAGAAAACGCCGACCCGGATCATATTTTCGTTATCAAGGCGGACGGTTCGGTCCTGACCGACGAGGGAATCAGGAACAGCGAACGCTCGCGGATTTTTCCGTTGCTTCCGGTAATCTCGGGCGGGCTAAAAGGCGCGCGTCTTGGCCCCGGCGATACGATCTACGTTCCTGAGGAGCTTGACTATGTGAACAAGCTCCAGGTCACCAAGGATATCACGACCATCATCGCCAACAGCGCAATGTCGCTCGGCATGATGGGGATTCTGGCGACCAGCCTGTGAGGTTGGCGGGGCGTGAAGAGGTCCGGACCGAGAACGTGGTTGCCGGTCGCACTGGCGGCGGCACTGGCGTCTCTGCCGATGCGGATCGCCGCTGCGCAGCCAGTTATTTCGCCAGCTCCAGTAGGAGGCGTGTTTGACGCAGTTGCACGCCGTTATCGGCTGGACCCCGATTTGCTCCGAGCGATTGCTCAGGTCGAGTCCGGCGGCGACCCGTACGCCGTGTCGCCCAGGGGCGCGATGGGGCTGATGCAGCTCATGCCGGGGACGGCGAAAACTTTTGGCGTGGCTGACCCATTTGATCCGCTGGCAAACCTCGTCGGGGCGGCCCGGTTTCTGCGCCGTCTCAATTCGCATCCGAGCCTGGCGGCAAATCTCCCGCGCCTCCTAGCTGCGTACAATGCCGGTGAGTCTGCAGTCGAGCGCTACCGTGGCATTCCGCCCTATGATGAGACACGCCGCTACGTGCGCCAAGTCTTGCTCGATTATCTGCTCGGCCCGATCCGGCCGCTGAGACTTTCAGGCGTGTCGGCCGGCCGTCGGAGCACGCTAGCTGGCCCGGCGGGGCCGGAGTTGGCACGGTTCGGTCGAACACCGGAGCATCCGAAAGATCCTTTCGAACAGTTGCTGGAGATACGACGGCTAAGAGCGCTCGCCGCCAGGAATGAACGCGACGACGTTGCAATGATCGGAGCGCGATGAGCCGGCTCTGTCTGCGACCGGCTTGCTTGCGGGCGCTTGCAGGTTTCCTGGTCCTGGCATTGGTTTATGCTACGGTCGCCCAGGCCTCGACCTATGTCGTCTATATCCCACTGGACAGCTCGATCTATCCCGAGCTGGAAACCTTAAACGGCTTGGGCTTGCTTGACAGCTACCTTGATGAGATTCGCCCTATCAGCCGCGTCGAAGCTGCGCGGCTAACCCTGGAGGCCGAAACCCGGTTCGACGAACAGGGCGCGGAGAAATCCGACTATGCTCCGCTTGCTCGGCAGATACTCCGGTCGTTACGCCATCAGCTAGGCCGGGAAATAAGATGGCTGGAGCGCAACCAGGAGAATCAGCAGCCAACGATGGCTGTACCGGTACAAAGAGCGGAGGTGCAGTATCTGTTTTCGAGCGGCGAGCGGCGTGCCCTCCGTACAGGACCGCAGTCAGGCGTGAACTTCAACGAGGGAACGCCGTTGATGCCCAACAACGCGGGGATTCCAACCGATCCTGGCAGCAACGAGGTTGCGCGCGTTCAGGGGTGGGCCGGCTTCGGCGGCTTTCTTACCGGCTACGGCGAGGGTCTGGTCGCGGGTCCCTTCACCCGTGGAGTTACTGGCCCGCCCGGCAGTGACTCGAACCGGCTGCGGATGCTCGACGGCGAGGCGGTGGTGGGGCTGGGCAACTTCGCGCTCTCTTTTGGCCGCGAAGAAATGGCCTGGGGGCTCGGGCACTTTACCCAGCTCGCGCAGAGCGACAATGCCTATCCGTTCCTGGCGGTACGCCTGCAGAACATTCATCCGATCCACTTGCCCTGGATTTTTCGCTATCTGGGTCCGTTTCGCTTTCAAATTTTCTTCGGCCAGCTCGATGACGACCGGTACTTTTCGCAACCATGGATAGACGGCGAGATCTTCAGCTTCAAGCCGCTGCCCACTTTTGAGTTCGGCCTGACTCATACGATCATGTTCGGAGGGGACTTCAACAACAACTATACCTGGATGGGTTTTCTGGGCCGTGCAACGGGTTTGTCCACTGGCAGCCCGATTGGTGCCAATACCAACTCGCGTGGGGGAATTTACCTGAAATTCTATGTTCCGAAACTGCGTGGTTTGCAGTTTTACACCGAGATTCTGGGTGAGGACAACCTGACCAAAGAGTTGCCGCCGATCGGACGGTTCCTGCCTTTCCTGGCAGTTTCCTATCAGGCAGGGTTTTACCTGCCGCGGCTCACTGACGACGGTCTTACCGATCTGCGCTTGGAATTCGAGATTCTCGAACCGAACTATTCCATCCACAGCGATTCGCTCTACTGGACCTATGACGACATGCTGATGGGCGACCCGCTGGGACCCAACGCCTCTGAAGTGGACCTCCAGCTTGGCCGATGGTTCCTCAAACGCTACCGTACCTCGCTGGACCTGTTTGCGACTGACCGGGCGCCGGGAATCGGTACTGAGCAGTTTCCCGGAGGTACCAAGGAGTACAGTATGGGCTCCGCAGCCGACCTGTGGGAGCTGCCGCTAATGCTGGGCGACCGCTACGGTTCGCTGGGAGAAGTGCGTCTGCGTCTGGCCGCCGAATACGTGTGGCACATCAACTATACGAATCATGACTCGCTGCGAACCCTGGCGCTGCTTTCGTTCAGCCTGACGCCCGGATGGAGCAGCCTCATCTGGCACTGAGACGCCCGGCTTGCGGGCGTTTCGATTAGGAGGAGCGCGATGGAAGGCGCAAGGCCCAACGGCCTGTTGAGCAGCGTGCACGACCGTTTCGGACCGGCTGGCGCCGATGGGGACGGCCTTCAGTATCAGCGTTCGCCCTATGCGGCAGTCGAGCTGCTGCGCTACGCGCGGCTTCTGCGCAGCCGCTGGAAGCTGGTTTGCGGAGTGCCCATCGTGCTTACGCTTGCGGTTGCGCTCTATACCAAGTTCATCGCCACCAGGTATTACCGGGCCGAAGCGGTGATAACTCCGGTCTCCGAGAGCGAGAGCGCCACGTACCAAACCGGCGGAATGGTGGCCGGAGGCCTCGGGGTCGGCGGCGGCGGCTTGAGCGGCCTGTTTGGTCTCGGCGGCGCCGACAACGATCTGGACGCGGCGCGCGATGACGCGATTATGTCCAGTTACTCGTTCACGGTCGACCTTGCGCGCCGTTACAACCTGATTCCCATTCTGGTCAAGGAACAGGGACTCGACCCGTCTCGCCTCTCTATGTGGAACGTCTACAAGTCGCTAAGCGGCAACTTCAGCACGGCGTACGATTACAAAACCGGCAACCTCTCCGTTTATTACATCGATGCCGGCGCCGCCGAAGCGAAGCGGATCCTCACCGATTACATCGACAGCCTGCGCGAGAAGCTGCGCAACCAGGTTATGCAGAGCTCCGCGGCCGCCGCCCAGGCGCTGCGGGAATCGGTCAATAAAACGCCGGACACCCTGCTGCAGGGCCAACTGTACGAATTGATGGCGCGGCAGATCGAGCGGGGCAAACTGGCGCAGCTCGACGCGGACTTCTCCTTCAAGATGACCCAGCCGCCGTTTGTGCCGGACTTCTACTACACGCCAACCGTCCGGTTCCGGGCGGTGATAACCGCGTTCCTGAGCTTTGTTGCAGTCTGCTTGTGGGTATTGGGACGCGATTGGATGGCGCGGGCCGGAAGCCATCTTGAAGCCCGCGAAAGACCGGTTGAGATTCTCGAAGCGGCAAATGAGGCTCCGGACGAGCGAACCTCCCGGCCGTCATCTGCAGCCTAACGGTGTGCCGCCGCCCGTCGTGGTAGTTTGGGCATTTGGCCGATACCAGGCATGGGTTCCTGTGAGACCTGACCTTCCGCTGCGCGAAGTCTAGGGGCGCTGCGGACGAGGCCGGCGTGATGCGGAACAACATGGAACTTGGGGGAGCGTATGCGGAATGAGGTGGCAGCAGCCGCCCCGAAGGCACGCGACGATTCGCCGATATTTATTCTCGGCCGCCAACACAGCGGTAATACGATGCTGGCAACTATTCTGCGCAAGACGCCGGGCGTACTTTCGCTGTTGGAAGAGGGAAATTTCTTCGAGCGGCGCCTGAAACTAGGTCTGCTCCCGCTCGAGCCACGTATCCGGGAGCTCCTGAAGGCGATCCGGCAGTCGGACTCGCCCCCGATCGCCGCCGACGTGCTGGCGCAGCTCGAGCAGCGCCTGCGACGAGAGATGGGCACTCGCGCTGACCATCGCAACTGGCCGGCGGAACGCCTGTACGTACGCGCGATGGAGTTGCTGGCCGAGATGCGCGGCGCTTCCAGATGGGCGCAGAAGGCGACCTCCTATGTGTTCTACGTTGACGCCATCATGCGGGCGATTCCCACAGCGAAGTTCGTATACCTGGTGCGCAATCCTCTGGACATCGCCGCGTCGGTCAAGAAGCGCGGCTACGAAAAGGCCTTCGCAAGAGTGGCGATAGGATGGGCTCGCGGCCTGCGGCTTGCCCGGAAATACGCCAGCGAAAATCCGGCTAACTTTCTGATGTCGGTCTACGAGGACATAGTTAAGAATCCAACCGCCGAGCTTGGCAGAATTTACCAGTTTCTCGGCTTGGAATTTTCTCCCGACTACCTGGAAATCCCCCACGTCAATCCTGCCGATCATCCCTACAAGGTGACTGGCGATAACGTCGGGGTTGTCGGGGAGCGGGTCGGCTATTGGCACGGCGTCTTGAGTGCGAAAGAAGCGGCCACGGTGCGGGCGCTGGTATCGTCGCGCGTTCTCAACGGTCTTTATCCATCCCAAGGCAATGGAGCTGAAGTAAGCAGGCTCGCGCTTGGCGTGTCGGAGGCTTATTTCTACGCGGTTGGTATGGCGACGGGTCTTTATGACCATGCGAAGCGGTTTTTGCGTGACCCGCCCGACACCATCGACCGCCTGCGCCGCCGAGTTCTCTGACAAGACGCTGGGAAAACCGGAGATTGCTTTATTTCGGAGAAATTGGCGCCCAACAACTCGCGGCAAAACGGTTTCTTTCCGTTTCGGCAGGGAACGGCAGCGGGCCGGGCGAACAAGGCTGCGTGGCGGATCGGGGCTCCGTGCCAGTAGGGGATCATATCCGCGCCTGGATAGTGCTCCGGATACTGGCGGTTGCCAACGCCGTGCTGGCGGCGCTGCGGTTTTGCCTGTGGCCGCGCCGGCCGCGGACAATCGAGCGCATCGGCGTCTATCGCATCGGCAATATCGGCGACATTGTCTGCGCCCTGCCGGCCCTGAGCGCGATTCGCCGCGCCTATCCGCGCGCCCGCCTGACACTAGTAACCTCGAGCGGCAACCCCAGTCTGCCGGGCGCCAAGGATATTCTTGCGAACGCCGGCTGGATCGACGAACTGATGACCTATGAGCCCGCACGCGGAGCAGGATGGCTCGGCTTGCTGAAGCAGATCAGGCAGCGGCGCTTCGACCTGTGGATCGTGCTGCCGCCCGGGTCCGCTTCGCTGCGGCGCCAGCTCCGCGACACGATAGCGGCTCGCATGGCCGGGGTGCGCTGGGGCTGCGGATGGCGCCTGGACGCGGTGCGTGTCTGGCGCCGCGCGCAATCGCGCCTGCTGGCTTTTCCCAACGAAGTAGATCGGCTGATGACGATCGTAAGAGGCGCTGGAATGCAGGCCGACGAATACACCTTTCCGTTGCCGCTCGACGGCGTCGCCGCTCGAGTTAAGAGCCTTTTGCGCGAGCATCCGGAAATCCTCGAGCGCCCGCTGGTTGCGATCGCTCCCGGCGCGAAACGCGAGCCGAATCGATGGCCAGCGGAGCGCTTCGCCGAGGTTGCGGCCGCTCTTTGCGCGCGGGGTTCTGCCGTGGTGACGCTCGGTGGCCCGGGCGATGCTACTCTGTGCGCGCAAGTGGCGTCGGCGGCGGGAGTTACGGGGCTTAATCTTGCCGGCCGGACTTCAATACTCGAGAGCTGCGAAGTGCTCAAGCGCTGTCGGCTGCTGATTTGCAACGATTCTGGCGTGCAGCATCTCGCCGCCGCAGTCGGCACGCCGTGCGTTTCGATCTTCTCTTTCCGCGACTTCAAAGGGCGATGGTTCCCGCATGGGAGCCGCAACGTGGTGCTGCAAAAGTGGGTGCCGTGCGCCGTCTGCCTGCTCGAATCCTGTCCCCGCGACAATCTTTGCCTGCGGCTCATTACCAGCTCTGAAGTTATCGAGAACGCTTCGGCCCAGCTCGGATAGGCAATGATCAAGGCTTCCCCTGAATTTCGGCAAGCGTACGCAAAGGCGCCGATGCCGCAGCCGGAAAGCGGCTTCGAGGCTCCTCCGCGCGCCGTTTCGCGGCGCGTCCGGCTGGTGCGCCGCGGCGTAGTCGTGAGCTACCTGGGATGGGCGGTTTCGGCTCTTTCCGGGTTAGTCCTGGTCCCGCTGTTTGTGCGTTTCCTTGGCCCGCGGCTTTACGGCCAGTGGCTGCTGATCGTGAGCCTCCTTGCCTATCTCGGGATGGGCAACTTTGGGGCGTGGCAGGCCATCCCCAATCGGATTGGGCAGGCGCTCGCAACCGGAAAGCGCAATGAACTAGCCTCCGTGGTTGCGACCGCGTTCTGGTCGTACGTTGTGCTGACACTGTTTGTGGCAGCAGCAGCGGGAGGCGCCTTGCTGTTCGGATTCGGTTCGCACCTGATGAGCCGCGGCGGCCGCGGTTTCCTCGAAGCGTTGATCTTGAGCGGCGTGCTGTTTCTTGCCGCCTTCCCGCTGCGGGTCTTCACGGTGGTGCTGCGCGGCCTCGAACGGGTCGATATCGAGCAGTTGATAGCGGTTTTCACCGGACTGTTTCGCACCGTGGGTATCGCCGCGGTACTCTTCGCCGGCCTCAAGCTCGTTGGCGTGGCGACCGTGCACGGGATATCCCTGGTCGCCGCTGGGCTCGCCGCGTATCTCGCAGTGGGCAGGGTGGCTCCCGAGGCAAGCGCGCGGCCGGCGCGCTTTTCTGTTCGCCTGCTGAAGGATCTTGTGCGGCCAAGCGCAGCCTTTTTCGCCCTTGACCTGTCCGCCCTAGTCGGGACTGCTACAAGCAACATCGTTATTGCGTACTTCATCGGTGCCACAGCGGTCACGCGCTATTCCGTCCCTATGAGAATGTTGTTGATCCTTGCCGGCGCTCTGGCCGTGGCGCCAAGCGCGGTAAGACCTTCGCTTACAATCCAGTACGAACGCCGCGACTTGCGGGTTCTGCAGCCGGCATTTTTCCTGTCAATGAGGCTTGCGGCGGTATGCGCCACGGCGGCGGTCATCGCGCTGTGGATTGGCGGCCACGCGTTGATCAGGCTATGGGCGGGAGCGGGTATCTTTCCCGGCGCTTGGGTGTTTGGCCTTCAGCTCGCGTTCTTCTTCATCCTGGTCCTGCTTTTCCCGTGTTACACGGTCCTGATGGCGGCGACGCGCCATTACGGTTACGCCACGGCATCGTTGATCGAGGCGTTCGCGGGTTTCGCTCTGTCGGTATGGTGGGTCAACCGTTTCGGGCTCGCGGGGGTCATTGCGGGTGCGGTGTGCGCGCGCCTGCTGACGACCGGGTGGTATATGCCGCTGGCAACCGCGGCCGTCCTGGGGCTGAGCGGCGAAGAAATGATGCGCGAACTCCAGCCGCTGTTGCTATATGTCGTGCCGGCGCTTTGTGTATTGCCGCTGGCCGTGGCGGCTGGCGGGCGACGCGATGTGGGGTCCATCTGGGTAGCCGCGCTGGCTGCTTCGGCTTACGCGCTAGCATTTGTCTTCGTGGCCTTTGATGGCGAAGAGCGCTATCGGCTGTGGCGATTATTGACGGCGCGAGCGGGGCGCGAAGCTCTTGTCTGACAACAACCTCGTAGAACAGATGTCGTCTGCGGCAATAAGTCGTTCTGCAGGAGTCTCGGCTGATTTGGAGCGTAAGCGGTGCGGTCGAATGTTTCGCGATCAATGATCGCTCCTTCGTTACCGCTCTCGTCGGAGCTCGGAGAAGCTCCGGCGCGCTACGCGCATTTGCGGGTGCGAGCTTGGGGGCTACCTGCAGCAGTTCTTTTGCTCGTCGCCGGATGCGTTGTGGTGTTCGCCTACCGCGTACACTGCTTCGCGGATCTGGAGCCCCGCACCGACCAGGCCAGCGCGGCGCGCTTGGTTCAAGAACTGCGGACCGATCATTTCATGCCCGCTTCGCGGGCCGAGCGTTCATTTGTCCTACAACTCGCAGGCGACCCCGACTCGGGCCTCAACCGGCTCTTGCGTTACTTTTTCCTGACGCCGCACTTTATGCTTTCATCCTTGTCGCTCGCGTATTTCTATTTAGGTAGTTGGTTGCTTGGCGATAACTGGCGCGCCTTCGTGCTTCTCAGTATAGCTGCGAGCGTTGTCACGCTGGCAGTGACGACGCTGTGGGCTTACTACGCGTGCCGCGGTTTTCTAAGTGATGGTAGCCGCGCCGCGGGCTTAATCGGCGCCGCGGGTACTTTTGTTGCCGGAGCTTTTTGCGGATACGCGCATCTCTTCTCCCCGTGGGGGGTGCATAACGTCGGTGTCCTAGCGCTGGTTGCTGCAGGTTATGTGTCTTCGCGCTGTCCGGTATGGAGCACAAGGTCATCCCGATGGTGCTGGTCCGGTTTGGCACAGGTCTGCGCGATCTACACCCATTGGACCAACCTCATTTTGCTGCCGCCGGCAACTGTCCTGGCAGCTCTGGTGAGCCCGCGGGCAAAACCGCGTAAGCGTGTCCTTTTTCTTGCAACTTACGCCGGAGCGACGCTGGTTGTCGTCTTACCCGTGATTGTGCTGCTGGCCATCAAGCCGCAAGATTTCGTGTACGCCGGTTACTCCACGGCCAGCGGGTCGTTTGACCTAGCCAGCTTGGCTTCGCGAGCCGGCGGGTGGTTCACTGCGGCAAACAGGTATTTCTCGATCCCAGGTTTTGCCCTTGGGATCGCTGGCGCGATCCTCCTCGGCCTTTGGCAAGGAGTTTGGATTCCAGCCGCTGTGATCGCTGCACACTGGTTCGCCTGGGCGGCGCTGCCGGGATTCACTTGGAACGGGTCGCCCACAGAACTCAGGACGTACAACTATCTGCTGCCTTTCCTATGGCTAGGTATTGGAGTCGCCGTCGCTTCCGCTCTGACTTGTACTCAGTCCGCACGCGCGAGAGCGTTGGTGCTGCCTGCAACGGGGTTTCTCCTGCTCGCTCACCTGGTACTACAGCTTCCCCTCTTCGGCGGCCCCGCCGACGTTGCCGTCAGGCTCCCGCTATTCTATGAGAGCTATCTTTGCGGGCAGGGCCGCCTGCGTGCTGTGGTTCGTAGCATCGACGCGCGTGTGCCGCGCAGGGCCACGATCCTTGCGTCGGATTATCCTCTACAGGATGTCTACTTTGTCCTCTCCCACGATCGTCGACCCGGCGCCGTAGTGCTCACCCTGTGGCAACGGGCGAAAACGCATCGACTTGCGACGCACCTCGCGAAGTACGGATACACTACAGATTGTTCCTCTTTGTATGCGCTTCTGCGCCCCG
The DNA here is from genome assembly GCA_021792265.1 of Deltaproteobacteria bacterium. GTDB lineage: Bacteria > Desulfobacterota > Binatia > Binatales > Binataceae > JAJYVB01. The sequence continues at coordinate 21,239 of JAJYVB010000003.1, forward strand.
GTCAGCCGGGCGATTCGCCGCGAGCCGTCGGTGCGGTGCTGGGCGCCAACGGGTTCCGATGCCCCGAGCGTTACCACTGGAAGCTGCTCGAAACGTATCCCGTGCGTAGCCGTTGCGATTATCTTGGCGAGATAGATCTGTATCGTCTACAGCCGGCCTCGTAATGACCGCGCAACGCGGTCAACCGGGCGCGCCGGCCGCCGCGGGTCGCGGTCTCATTGCGAGCAGGTCAGAGATGCGAATTCTTCTGTACGACACTACGGCATATTGTCCGGCGAGTCCGTTTTACGTGGCCCCGCTTCAGGATCTCGCCGTCAAAGGGGACCTGCAGTACGAATTTTTCGACGAGGCGAAGTTCTTTGACGGAGGCCGCTCGATTGTCAGCCGACTCAGGCGCAGAGTACTGGCTGACTACTATCGCTACGCGCTGAACAAGGAACTCCGCTCCGTTGCGCAGCGCTTCAGGCCTAACGTGGTGCTTATCCTCAAAGGCACATTCGTCTTCCCCGAGACTCTGGCGGAGATCAAGAAGTTAACCGGCGCCTTGCTGGTGAACTATGCCACCGACGATCCCTTCAACCCGCGGGCATGCCCGCCCTGTGTTGCGGAATCCATCCCGCTCTACGACCTGTACGTTTGCACCAAGAAAGCCATTATGGGCGACGTCCTGCAGGCGGGTTGCCGCCGCGTCGTCTATGTACCGTTCGCCTACAAACCCGAAGTTCATTTCCCCGAGCCGCCCTCCGTGACGGGCGAGCATGAGCGCTTCGGCGCTGATGTAGCGTTCGTGGGCGGATGCGACGCCGATCGGGTTCCCTACTTCGAGAAGCTCACCCGGGCACTGCCTAACTTAGAGCTTGCGCTTTACGGGGGCTATTGGAATCGGGACCTCTGGCTTCGCCGCTACTGGAGGGGATACGTTTTTGGGCGCGAGTTCCGGCTAGCCGCTTGTGCCGCCAAAATAAACGTCAATCTCGTGAGGCGTGCCAACCGCGACGGGCACGTCATGCGCACTTTTGAATTGCCGGCCTGCGGCGCATTCGTGCTTGCCGAGCGCACCGCTGAACACCTCGAACTCTTCACCGAAGACCGGGAGGTTGCTTATTTCGGCTCGCCCGAGGAACTGGCGCGAAAAATCGAGTATTACCTCAGCCGCGACGATGAGCGAGCAGCAATCGCCGAGCGCGGCCACCGCCTAGTGACCAGCGGCGGCCACACCTACAAGGATCGGCTGCTTGCCATAATCGATAAGGCGAAAGAGATGATGTAGGCGCCATACAATGCATGACCAAGTGGCTATCTCGAACAGCACGCAAGTTGTCGGATAAAATGCTAACTCAATGTACGGAATTGCCGGAATAAACGCCTACCACGGCGATGCAAGCACCGCCTTTATCGCGGACGGAAGGCTGGTGGCGGCCGCGGAAGAGGAGCGCTTCACCCGCATCAAGCACTGCGCGGGCTTTCCGAGCCAGGCGCTGCGCTACGTGGTTGAAGCTGCCGGGCTCAAGCCGCACGAGCTGGAAACGCTCGCGGTGGCGCGCGATCCGTGGGCTCGCATCTGGCAAAAGGTGATGTACGGGCTCCGGGTGCCGCGCGCGGCAGCCGAACGGCTGAGCGTCCAGCGGCGCTTCGCGACCATCGCGGCGGCTGCTGGGGATGCTCTCGGCAGCGGCCCGGAGCGGCTCAAGGTGGTGCGCGTGGAGCATCATCGGGCGCATCTGGCTAGCGCTTTCTTCGTATCGCCCTTTGACGAGGCGGCGCTGTTTTCGGTTGACGGGCTCGGCGACTTTGCGAGCGCCATGTGGGGCGTTGGCCGGGGCAATCGGATTGAGCCGTTAGGCGCGGTTTCCTTTCCGCACTCGCTCGGCATCTTCTACACCGCTCTGACTCAGTACCTGGGCTTTCCCAAATACGGCGATGAATACAAGGTGATGGGGCTGGCCTCGTACGGCGAGCCGGAGTTTTTAGAGACCTTTCGCAAGATTGTACTGGCGCCCAACGGCGGGCGGATGGACTTTATGCTGTCGCCCGATTACTTCATCCATCATCGCGCGCGCGCCGACATGACGTGGGCCAGCGGCGAGCCAACCCTGGGTACGCTTTATTCTGCGGGACTGACTAAGGCCTTTGGTCCAGCGCGCGAGCCCAACGCGCCGCTCACCAGCCGTCATCACAACCTGGCTTCGAGCACTCAACGCCGCCTCGAAGAGGTGGTCCTGGAGCGGTTGCGCACGCTCCAGCGGATAACCGGGATGCGCAAGCTGTGCCTTGCCGGAGGCGTGGCCTACAACTGCGTTACCAACGGCAAGATCCTGGAGCAGACGGACTTTGACGAAGTGTATATCCAACCGGCCGCGGGCGACGCCGGGTTGGCTATTGGCGCTGCTTTCTACGCCTGGTGCCACGTGCTCGGGCGGCGGCGCGAGTTCGTGATGGAACACGCTTACTGGGGCCCCGAATTCAGCGCGTCGCAAGTGCGCGCAGCCTTGGAAGCCCGGCGCGGCGAGCTGAGCCAGGCTGCCTGCCGGGTGCGCCGCCTGGCGAACGAGGACGAACTGTGCCGGCTCACCGCGGAGCAGATCGCGCAAGGCAAGGTTGTCGGCTGGTTCCAGGGGCGCATGGAATGGGGCCCCCGCGCGCTGGGTAATCGCAGCGTCCTCGCCGATCCGCGGCGTGCCGACATACGCGAACTGCTTAATTTGAAGATTAAACGACGCGAGTCGTTCCGTCCGTTCGCCCCTTCGATCCTTGAAGAGGCGATGGCAGACTATTTCACCCAATCCTACTCGTCGCCGTTTATGCTGATGGCGTACGACGTGCGCCCACAGAAACGGACGGTAATTCCGGCGACGACCCACGTGGACGGCACGGGCCGGCTCCAAACGGTCAATCCAACCCAGAATCCTCGTTACTACAAACTGATCAGGGAATTCGGGCGGCAGACCGGGGTGCCCGTGCTCCTCAACACCTCGTTTAACGAAAACGAACCGGTCGTGTGCAGGCCCGAGGAAGCGTTGGATTGTTTTCTGCGTACTAGGATGGACGTGCTCGTGTTGGGCGACACGATGGTGACGCGCGCCGACAGTGCTGGACAGGCGGGGGCAGTGTAGGGCCGCTATAAACGCCTGCCGGACCTTATGCAAAGCACCGACGCGACAATCCGCAGCCAGTTGCTCCCTACCGACTGGTTCCCGTTAATCGGGCCTCGGCCGGGGCGCCGTTCGCTCTCGCAGCATCCGCTCACGATGCTGCTCTGGTTCGCACTGTTCATGCTGGCGCTGAACCTGTGGGGCGAAGCGCCGCTCACGGCGGCCGAGCGGCTGCTGGTCAACTTGACTGCCCTTTTCTGCGCACTTCCCATCTTCCTATGGCTAAGCGGTGCCGATAAGGGTATTGCCTTCATGCCGCTTTACGGTTTCGTCTTCGGGCTTTACTACGCTTTCCCGATGCTTCTGATGAGGCGCGTCGATCAGTCGCCTGCCGGCGGCACTTTCGACGATTCCACGCTAGTCAAGACTTTCGTCCTGATTCTGATGGGATTTGTCATGTTGCTGGCCGGTTATTACAGCGCTGGTTTCCTTCTTCGCAGACGACGAAGCTTCGGCTTTGCGCTCCGATGGCGCAATTGCGGCAGTATCAAGCTTTGGGCTATCGTGCTCGGTCTAGCAGGGCTGGCGGTTTACGTCGTTTCTCATGGGTCGCACAGGGCGGAGAAGGCGACGGGCAGTTCGTCGGCGGCTCAATTTCTCGTCTTCGCCAGCTACCTGTGCGATATCGGGATACTGACTCTTTTTACACTGCAGCTAACCGGGTGGCTGGGCTGGCTGGGAAAAGCGTTCCTATGGGGCTTTCTCGTGCCGGTGCGCATGGCCGCAGGGCTAGCAACGGGCCTGTCGGGACAGGCGATAGGCACCGTCATTCCGATCGTCATTCTTTACTCGTCGTTAAGGCGGAGGCTGCCATGGGCGGTGATTGCAGCCGGCTTTTTAGGGGTTATGTTCGTGCATTCGGTAGAAATGCCTTTTCGGGCGCTTACCTGGAAGGGAGGGGCCCTCTCCGGCGCTTCGTCCGCGGAAAAGGCCGAGCTGATGGGCAAACTGGCGCTCAGGGCTGCCAACGGCGGGATGCCGTACGAAGATCTGTTCCAGGCTACGCTCGGCAGGCTCAACATGGCGACCATGTTCGCCATGACCGTCAGCGAGACGCCGAGTTTCGTGCCGTACTGGCAGGGCGCCACGTACTACCCGATCCTGTTCAAGCCTATTCCCCGGATCCTGTACCCCGAAAAGCCCAAAGAGGCCACCGGCGGGGCTTTTGGCCATCGCTATAACACCCTCGACCCGAGCGACCACGAAACCTCGATTAATCTTCCCCAGTTGGTCGAGCTGTACATCAATTTCGGCATTGCCGGCGTGGTGGTGGGTATGTTCCTGTTCGGCGTGTTGTTCCAGTGCGTGTTGTCGCTTTTCGTGCACGAGGGGATGGGCTTCGGCGCGCTGATTGGTGCGTCCTTCATTGCGGCGCAGTTCTTCAACCTGGAATCTGCCACCTCGATGATGCTGGGCGGCGTGCTCTGGGGCGTCGTGTTTTTGGGGCTGCTCCACCTGGTTTTTGAAGAGGGTGATATTCGGCACATGTCTCAGGTGCGGGGGAGCGCTTTGAGCGGTAGCGATGCTTAAGGTACTTCATGTAATGCCGAGCTTCGTGCCGGCGTGGCGCTACGGCGGTCCCACCGAGTCGGTGTATCAGCTATGCCGCCATCTCGCCCTGGCGGGTTGCGAGGTCCGGGTCCTTACCACCGACGCCGACGGGCGCGACCGCGTCCTGGACGTGGAAAAGCGCCGCGAGGTCGAAATGGCGCCCGGATTGCGCGTCCGCTACTGCCCGCGCGTGATTAGCGAGTCAGTCTCGCCAACGATGCTCGGATTGCTAAGCAAATACGCCGCGTGGGCCGATATCATGCACCTGACGGCGGTATATTCCTTTCCCACCTTTCCGGTGCTGGTCGCAGGCCGCCTGTTGGGAAAACCGCTGGTGTGGTCTCCGCACGGCTCGCTGCAACGTTGGCGGAGAAGCAGGCGCAGATGCCTCAAGGAGGCGTGGGAGACTGTGTGCCGCGCGCTTATGCCGAGCAATACAACGCTGCATCTGACCTCGAATGCGGAAAAAGCGGCAAGCATCGGCCGCATGCCGCGAGCGCACGCCGGGGTGATTCCCAACGGGGTCGTCATCCCGGCGTCAGTTCGCCGCGTGCGCGACGGCGCAACGCTCAGGCTTGGCTTCATCGGGCGGCTGCATCCCATAAAAGGAATTGAGAACCTGCTCTGCGCGTGCGAGCATCTGGAGAAAGATGGGTCGATTGCCTTTACCCTGGCCATTGCGGGAGCGGGTCATGCCGATTACGAGCAGACGCTGAGAAAGCTCGTTTCGGAACTCGGATTGGAGCGGCGGGTGAAAATGCTCGGGGTGGTGCGGGACGAGGCGAAAGCCAGTTTTTTCGAAGAGTGCAACGTCGTGATTGTTCCGTCGTACATGGAGAACTTCGGCATGGTAGTGGCGGAGGCGCTGGCGTACGCCGTCCCGGTCATCGCCAGTCGCGGGACACCGTGGAAGGACGTAGAGCGCGTCGGATGCGGTCTCTGGGCTGACAATACGCCTGAAAGCTTAGCTGACGCGATCGCCAGGATGAATGACCTGCCGCTCGAAGAGATGGGCATGCGCGGGCGGCGATGGATGAGCGAAGAGTTTTCCTGGCCGCGCGTTGCTTCCCAGATGGTGGCGCTTTACGAGCGGAGCTTGTCAAAACCGGTGAAAACCGCTGCGGAATCGCCGGCCAGCGCTGCCTGAGCCCGCCCCATGAGCGGAAATGCAGTAACGTCAGCCCGCGATGTCGCCTCCAGTCAAAGGCAGTTGTCGGTCCTGATCCTGACTTTCAACGAGCAAGTAAATCTGACAGCCGCCCTTGAAAGCCTCGAACCGCTAAATGCGGACGCATTCATCGTCGATAGCGGGAGCACCGACCTAACCAGGGAAATCGCCGGCGCGTGGGGCTGCCACGTAGTCGAGCATCCGTTTGTAAACCATGCCGAGCAGCTTAACTGGGCGATCGGAAGCCTGCCGATTAGGACTCCGTGGGTGATGCGTCTGGACGCGGACGAAAGGCTGACGCCGGAATTGGTTCAGGAGCTGGCGCAAACCCTACAAACCCTGCCGGATGACGTCAGCGGCCTTGAAATCAAACGACGCGTCTACTTCTGGGGACGCTGGATACGGCATGGCGGCTATTACCCAGTTTGGCTCCTCAGGGTCTGGAGGGCAGGGCGTTGTCGGTGCGAACAGCGCTCGATGGACGAGCATATGATCGTCACTTCCGGGCGCGTTGTGAGGCTTGAGCACGACTTCATCGACGAGAATCACAAGGGGCTGGCGTTCTGGATCGAGAAGCATAATAGTTACGCCGACCGCGAGGTGAAAGACGTGCTGGCGATTGCTGCAGGCGAGAGCTATGAGCGGCCCGCCGGGCATGCGGGACGCCGGCGTCAGGCCAAAGAGAATGTATACGCCAGAATGCCGCTTTTCTGGCGAGCATTTTTCTACTGGTTCTATCGCTACTTCATTCTGCTGGGCATTCTCGATGGGCGTCCGGGCTTTGTCTTCCACTTCCTCCAGGCCTGGTGGTACCGGACTCTGGTCGACGCCAAGCTCTATGAGTTGGAGCGTAATAGCCACTCGTCGCCAGTGCCAGCCGCTGCGAACCCGAAGCTTCTGGGTAAGTGTGAAGAGGGCAGCCGAAGCGCTTAAGTAGTCTGAGCCTTGGCTAATGCAGCCGGATCGCTAACGATTGGTGACCATAGATAGTTGTGCGCCAAATCCCGGGTTGTCCCGGGAGTTACTATCGGAGACGGCGAGGCAAAGATCGGACGAACTTGGCCACGCTTGATTTGGCGACGGGATTGTGCGCTCCTCATTTTATGTGTGGCTTTTCATCCGGGACCCCATGTCGGCTTGTTGCCGCGCGCTTCGAATTCCGCTGGAATTTGCGGCCGCCGGGAAGAGATCGACTTCTCCGGCGACTTGTCTGCGCAGCGACCCCGACCCGAGCGTCGCGACTTAGGGGCGGGTAACAACTCATTGAGGTTTGCGTCAGTTCCTACCTTGGGAGGTCCACGAGGCCCCTGGTAATCAGGCGCTTACGCAAAATCTGGCGTGCTTCGCCAAAATATCCTGCGAGATCTTCCTTTTTGCCTTTGCCAACGCCGCCGGGGCTGCAGACCGAAAACACGTCGCCAGCAAAACTCACTAATGAGGTCTGGGGGCCGAACCAGAACTGGCCTTGCCCCACCCATTGCGACCCGCTGGAGAAAAACGATCCGCCGGCGTCGTAGTTAATAATGTGCGTCGAAACGTCGGGCCACTTGCAGTTTACGTACATGCCGCCGGTCCAATTGATGTTCATAGCTATTTGAGACTCGGGGCCCGTGTCGGTCGGGCCGCCTGTGCCGAAAAGAGGCCCGCTGTCCTCAACCCTGACTCCGGCGAAGTTGAAAGTCTCGCCAAGCCCGAGCAGGAAAGTGGCCGAACCAGCTGTAACCGGAGTATTCGTGGGAGGGCTGTCGCTGATGGACCCGCCGAAAAAGTTAAAGTTGCCGCCCGCCTGCACAGCGTCCGGATCGGTTAGGGTGGAAGTGCTTACGCATACGGCGTCTGCAGCACACCCAGAATTGTAGAAATTAGTGTTTAGCGTCATTTGCCCGTTGAGTTGAAAAGCAGCCGCCGTGGCGTCATAAACCCAAACCTGTCTCAGTGAAGTTTCGGACACCTCCGAAACGTCCGGTGGAGTGCCCAAGCGCACACCGTATTTTGCAGCGTTGGACGTTACGATGTTCGTAAGTATATTGCCGCTCGTACTACCACATCCCTGGAAATCGAGGTCCGCAAGCGCTGGCGCGCCGTAGATCCAGAAGTTGCCGATTCGGGCAGATTTGAGGTGGCAAAACTGGAAAATCGACTCCTCCGCCGGGCCGTTCCATATTATGTTCGTGCGACCCGGCCCGGCACCTTCGAAGACCAGGCCCCCAAGAAAGTTACCATCCAAGCTAGTAGCGGGATCAGAGTTGAAGTTTATAGTTGACGACAGGACTATGTTCCCGGCGGGAAGAATAATAGGCTGATTCGCGGCTATCGCATTATTAACCATGGCCTGGAAATCCGCGGTGTCGTCCTCGTTTGCAGTGACTCTGCGGGTCAGGAATAAGAATCCGAAAATTAGTCCGATACAGAGAGCGAACTTCAGTCGTTCCCGGCAAAAATCGGTAGTGAGGTTATAGGCTGAGGGTTTTTCTTCCTTGTCCATCGCAAGCACGAACGACCACGTGGCTGGCGAGGATGCAAGGCAGCAATCGTGCCAGATTGGTCAGGCAACAAAGCAGTCCATAGCACAACGTGGCCGCGACCGCCCGCGGGCGGGTGGCGGAACGCTACACGCGAGTGGCCGCGCCCGGACAGGCGCCCAAATGTGGAACAGGAACCGCGAACCGTTCCGGCTAAGCCTCCGGGGAGCACCGGCCATTGCGTGGCTCGGCGGCCCGCCCGTTTTCTGCCGCAGACGGTGGGTGCCGGTCATCGGCTGGGCGCACCGCCGCTGGATGGGTTGCGGCCTCGAGGATCCGCGGGAACCAGATCGAGAAGGTCGAGCCCCAGCCCCTCTCGCTTTTGAAGGTGAGCTTGGCCCCGTTGGACTCCACCATTGCCTTCGCCAGTGCCAAACCAAGACCCAGGCCGTCGAAGCGCCGGTTCTCCGCGCCGTCCTCCTGGCAGAAGGGCTGAAACAACTTGGGCTGGAAGCCTTCGCTGATTCCCACGCCCGTGTCTCGCACCTCTACACACAGGCTCCCGCTGATTCGGCAAAGAAGAGCGTGTATGCGGCCACAGTCGGTAAACTTGACAGCGTTTGCGACGATCTCGGCCACCGCCCGGGAGAGAGTTTTTCGATCGCCCAGGATGGCTGCCTCGGGGGCCGCGTCGTGAAATGAAAGAGCTAGGCCCTTGGCTTCCGCAGCGCTGCGGTGGCGCTCTACCTCACGCCGAACTAGGCAGCCAAGCGACAAGCGTTCAGGGCTAAGCTGGGGGCCCCCATTCTCGAGGTCCAGGTAGTCTGTGATTGCCGAGACCGCCGAGAGCAGACGATCGGTGCCCCTTGCAATCCCCTCGACCCATTCAGGGTGCTCGGCCGCTGCCGGGCCGACAGAGGCGTCGAGTATGAGTTCGGAGTAGCCGATGACGATGCTGAGCCCAGTTCGAAGCTCGTGCTGCACGTTCGTCGCCAGTCGGCGACCCTGGCGATCCTCTCGGGCGGGTCCGACGATGCTATCGGATACGGCAAAGAAAGGGTATCGCTCGGTCTTGTAGCGTATGGAGAACTGTGGCACTGTAATCCCCCCTTAAAGCAACTACCGACAAAAGCATCTTCTACAGTAGTAGATCGCACAAGGATGGCTGTCAAGGAGCACCAGGTGTGGCTAACCTAGTCAAAATATCGCTAATAGGACGCCTGTCTCCACGCGTCGTTTTCTCTGGCGTTTGGGTGCTCGTGGCGATGAGTGCAGGCTGCTGAAACGACGGAAGCCTGCACGCGAAGGGTGAAGAGCCAAGGAGGGCCGAGAAACAAAATGGCACGACAAACCAAAGTATTAGTAACCGGGGCCGGTGGATTTATCGGCCATCATCTCGTCACTCATCTGAAGCGCGCCGGCTACTGGGTTCGCGGCGTCGATCTGAAGCTGCCTGAGTTCAGCGCGACCGACGCTGACGATTTCAAGGTGCTCGACCTGCGGGTGTGGGAGAATTGCCGAGAGGCGACATCCGGCGTCGATGAAGTCTACGCGCTGGCCGCCGACATGGGCGGGATGGGTTTCATCTCGGCCCATCACGCGCAAATCCTGCATAACAATGCGCTCATCAACCTGCACACTCTCGAAGCTGCCCGCCTAAGTGGCGTGCGCCGCTACTTCTACTCGTCCTCGGCGTGTATTTACCCGGAATACCTGCAGGGCAAGACCGACGTTGCCCCGCTGCGCGAGGAGGACGCCTATCCGGCGGCGCCGCAGGACGCCTACGGATGGGAGAAGCTCGTGACCGAGCGGCTCTGTATGCACTACCGCGAGGATTACGGGCTGGAGACGCGAGTTGCGCGTTTCCATAACATCTTCGGACCGCTAGGCACGTGGGACGGCGGCCGCGAGAAAGCGCCTGCCGCGTTATGCCGCAAAATCGCTATCGCCAAGCTGGCCGGCAACTCCGAACTGGAAATCTGGGGCGACGGCGAGCAGACGCGCTCGTTCTGCTATATCGACGACTGCGTAGCCGGTATCTATCGGTTGATGCGCTCCGAGCACCACGATCCGCTGAACCTCGGCCAGGACCGGATGGTGACTATCAACCAGCTCGCCGACATCATATCCGAGATCGCGGGTTTCCGAATCGTGAAAAAACACATCACCGGGCCGCAGGGCGTACGCGGCCGCAATTCGGACAACACGCGCCTGCGCGCGGTGCTGGGCTGGCAGCCGGAGGTTTCGCTCGAAGAGGGGCTCAGGCGTACGTACGTCTGGATCGAGGAGCAGGTGCGTGCAGCAGCGCCGCGCTTTGGCACGCCCAATTCGAAGGCACAAGCGTCGCGATGAGGCCCCGTCCGAAAGCCGTCTAACGGGCGCCTATGAAGCTTCTTTTTCTCAACCGTTCGTTCTGGCCCGACCTGGAGGCTACCGGCCAGTTCCTGACCGAGCTCTGCGAGGATCTCTCGTCCGAGCATGAGGTAACTTTCATCGCCGGCCCCTCGTATCACGTGAACGGGAACGGCCGCGGTGGCCTGCTGCGCCGCGAGTCGCGCGGGCGCGTATCGATAATTCGGACGTGGGGGACGCGGCTTCCCAAACGACTGCTGGCGGCGCGCTTGCTCAACCTGGGAACCTACTTCGGGCTTGCGACGGTGGCCGCATTTGCGGCCGGGCGGCCCGACGTGGTTATCGGCGAAACCGATCCGCCGCTGCTCGGCGCCCTGGGCGCGGCTCTCAAGCGGCGCTTCCGGTGCCGTTTCGTGTATAACGTACGGGATCTTTTCCCCGACATCGCCGAAGCAACCGGAGCGATGCGCAGCCGGCCGATGCTCTGGCTATTGGAGGTTGCCAACCGGTTCGCCTTTCAGCACGCCGACCTGGTGCTGGTTCTGGGCGAAGACATGCGGGAGCGGATTCTAGCCAAAGGCGTGCCTGCCGAGCGTATTCGGGTGGTGCCCGACTGGGTGGACTGCCGACAGGTAAGTCCGGTTGCCACCAGCCCGTTTCGCGCTCAATTCGGCGATCGTTTTGTGGTCATGTATTCGGGAAACCTGGGCCTTTCGCAGCAGCTCGACTCGGTGATCGAAGCCGCCGAAGAGCTTCGCGACGATGCGCGGATCCTATTCGTCCTGGTGGGCGAAGGGGCACGCAAGCAATGGCTCATGGATCGCGTCCGGGAGCGCGGCCTCACCAATGTGCGGTTCTTCCCGTACCAACCCAAGGAGAAGCTCGCCGAGTCGCTGAGCGCCGCCGACCTTCATCTGATCCCGCTCGCTCAGGGAGCCGCGGGGCTGATCGTCCCAAGCAAAATCTATGGCATTCTGGGTGCAGGGCGGCCGTTTGTCGCGATGCTCGACGAAAGCTCCGACGTCGCGCGGATCGCGCGCCAACACGGAGTTGGATTCGTCGTCCCGCCCGGCAATGTCCGCGCACTGGCCGCCGTTGTGC
>JAJYVB010000176.1 GCA_021792265.1 Deltaproteobacteria bacterium
AACTCGTTTAAGGTGCATCGGTCCAGTCCAGGTCCTCCGCTAGCAGAGTGGTGACAAATCCTTGTCACCACTCTGCTCCCCTCACTGTAGTCTCTCCCATAGGGAGAGAGCTAAAGGAAAGAAGCCGGTTTTTCGCAGGGTGTTGAGCGCCAATTCCTTCGAACTGTCAAAATCTCTGGTTTCTCAACACCCTGCTGGGGGACGATGGCGCCTGCACGCCGCAGTTCGCAACTGTGTAAATTTCAGCCGCGCTGGGAAAGGCAAGCGCAGGTAACTCTTTGCCGGCAGGCAGCGCTATGAAACGAGGTGCGTGCTCGGCGTCGTACGGCAGGCGAGTCCGCGGGCAAGGGCGGCTACCGTATGTCGTAATGGATGCGCATGGGCCGGCCGGCGCGGATGATGTCTGCCGTTATCGACGGCTGGTTGCGCAGTTGCGAGAAAAGTTGCATCGCCCGGGCAGGGTCGGTGACGCCCTGTCCGTTGAGCCGGGTTAGAAGGTCGCCGTCGTGAAGCCCGATTTCAGCGAAGAGCGATCCCGGCTGGATGTCCGACAACCGAAAACCGGTGGAGCGTCCGTTGACAAAGTTGGGCACGGCCCTGACCTCGGTAAACAGTCGCGCCATGTTATTGAGGCTGTTGTTGAGCGTGCTGCGGGCGATGACGAAATGATTGCGGCCCATAGGGGATACGCCGCTTACCGCCATCCCTGCACGCGGTCCAACCGGGGCCTCGGGTGTGGGCGGTTTGCCCTCCATTTCGAGCGCGACACGATGGCCGCTCTGGTCGAAAATCACGCGGTCGCGTTCGATGCCGGCCAGCGTCCCGGCGTCGGGGACATCGTCGCCCAGGCGGTAGAGCGTCTGCTGGCCGCTGCGCTTATCCTCCAGAATCGCGAACGGCTTGATTAAACTCGTGAGCGAGGTGCCCACGAGCTTTACCGAGAGATCGCGAGCGGTGGGCACGGTGGGCTGTGCCACTTCCGGAGCTGGGGCCAAGTTGAAAATGTCGCGATTGACAATCGCGTCGTAGTAGCCGCGTGGCCTCAAGCCCGGCGCAGCTTGCGCGTTCGTCGGGGCGCTTTGCATCAGGCCCGGAGAGGGGGCCAAATGCAGCCGCACAACGTCATCCACTGAAAGTGCCGCCAAATACGCCAGCAGGACGATCAGCCCCAGGTTAAGCACGGGCAGGTAGCGCTCGGCGAAACGAAGATCCATCTATGACGACTCCCGTGCCTGTGCGGAAACCCGGACAGCATCCGCTCCGGCCGTGCCGTTCCTGCACGCAATGTTCACTAGAGCCATGCCTCCGCCTCGTAGGAACATCCCTCGACCAGGCGATGCACGTCGTAATTCCAGCGTCCCTTCCAATGCTGAATAGTAAGGCTGGCCTGCGTGTGGCCGCTGCTGGCGAGGTCAAGCAATCGGAGCAGGTACACGCCCTCGTCCTCGCCCCGCGCATTCAGCGCGCGCTGGCGCGTCAGGCCGGTCATCGCGACGGTCAGCAGCTCCAGACCTAGATCGCGTAGGCTTATCCGGCCGGCACGGGCCTCGAGGCCGATCCGATGCGCAGCGTCGGTGAGCGCAAGCCGATCGGCAAAGCTCCAGCGCTTGACCAGGTCCCAGGCCGCGTCCGTACAGTCGCGATCGTAGAGAACGCCCTTGAGCAGAGCCGGCAGGGCCAGGATGAAGGCGGGCGGCTGGCTGTCGGCGGTGCGCACTTCGAGGTAAGTCCTCAGTCTCACCTCGGTGAAGATCGTTGATAAATGGACGCTCCAGTCCGTGAGCGTCGCCCGCTCGCCACGCCAGCCGCGTTCCATAAAGTTGCGGAACGTAATTCCGGGCGGCCGGGTAAGGTCGATGTACTCGCCGTTGCGCACCAGGAAGTACATCGGTACGTCGAGCGCATAGTTAACGTAGTCCTCGAAGCTTGCGTCATCGCGAAAAGCAAATTCCAGGATGCCGCAGCGGTCCGGGTCAGTGTCGTTCCAGATATGGCCGCGAAAGCTCTGGTAGCCGTTAAGGCCGCCGTCGCTGAGCGGCGAGTTGGCGAAAAGAGCGTAGAGCAGGGGCACCAGCCCCATGCTGACCTTGAACTTGCGCATCGCGTCGATTTCGTCGCTATAGTCAAGGTTGGCCTGCACGCCCACGGTCTGTTTCATCATCCGCTGGCCCAGCCGTCCGCGCCGCGCCATGTAGGGAAACATGATCCCGTAACGTGCCTTGGGGATAATCTCGATCTCGTCGAGCCGGCTGACCGGCTGCATCCCCAGTCCGAGCAGGGTCGCGCCCAGTTCCTGGCCGACCGCAAGCAACTGCTCGACGTGGCAACTGAACTCGCGATGGGCGCAGTGGATTGTTTCGCATTGCTCCCCGGAGAGCTCGATCTGTCCTCCCGGTTCGATGGAAATGGCGGATCGCTCGCTGCGCAGGCCGAGGATTCGACCGTGCTCCATCTGCCGCTCGTAGGCGTAGCGATCGGCCAGCCGGCGCAGCATCTCCTCCACTCCGGCGCGGCCGGAGAAGGGCAGGGCAGTACCGTCACTGCTGCGAACGGCAATCTTTTCGTACTCCGTGCCAACTCGCCACTGGTCGGGCGGCTTCGCGCCGGCAGCGAAGTAGCGGATAAGCTGCTCCCTGGTTTCAAGCAGTTCGCTCATAATGGCACCGCGGGCAGAGACTGGCCTCGTCCGCCTATCATGACTACAGTCGGGTGCTCGTGACAAGTGTGTCCGGAGGGGCTTTTAAAGTGGCGTTCCGTTGCTTTTTCTGCCGCGAAAACAGGGGCCTGCTTCCGGGACTTTTTGGCGGGGAATGAAGGGTGCCGCAGACAGCGCGGATGGTTCTGGCAATAGACCAGGGGACGACCGGGACGACGGTGCTGGTGGTCGATCCCGAAGGGCGGGTACGCGGCCGCGCTTACGGCGAGATTCGCCAATTCTATCCTCGGCCGGGGTGGGTTGAGCATGATCCGCAGGAAATTTATCGTTCGGCGGTCGCGCTCTGCCGGCTTGCCATGGCGCGGGCGCGCGTGGGAACGGAGCGCGTGGCAGCGGCCGGTATCAGCAACCAGCGCGAAACGTTCGTTGTCTGGGAGCGCAGGACCGGCAACCCCGTAGGCCGGGCAATAGTGTGGCAATGCCGGCGAAGCGCGTCGATTTGTGAGCGGCTGCGCGGCCGCGAACCCGAGATTGCAGCGCGAACGGGTCTGGTAGTGGACCCCTACTTTTCGGCCTCCAAACTCAAGTGGCTGCTCGACCGGGACCGCTCGCTTCGCCGGCGCGCCGCACGCGGAGAGCTTTGCTTCGGGACCATCGAAAGCTGGCTCATATTTCGGCTGAGCGGCGGGCGGGCCTTCGTTACCGACCTGACCAACGCCGCGCGCACGATGCTGTTCAACCTGCGGCGCTGCCAATGGGATTCCGTCCTGCTGCGGATGTTTGATGTGCCGGCCGAGATGCTGGCGCGACCAGTTGCGCCGCGCGGCCCGCTTGCGGAGGTTGCCGCAGGCGTCCTGGGGCCGCGTCCAGTCCCGATCGGCGCCGCGATTGGCGACCAGCAGGCTGCGCTGTTTGGCCATCGGGCGACGAGCCCAGGTCAGACCAAGGTTACTTATGGAACGGGGGCCTTCCTGCTCACGCACACAGGGCAAACGTTCGTGGCCTCGCGCAACCGGTTGTTATCGACAATTGCATTAGGGCTGCAC
This sequence comes from Deltaproteobacteria bacterium, assembly GCA_021792265.1. Lineage (GTDB taxonomy): Bacteria > Desulfobacterota > Binatia > Binatales > Binataceae > JAJYVB01. The sequence goes on from JAJYVB010000176.1 coordinate 3,703, forward strand.
GGCGAGCCGGCGTACGCATTGGAGGGGTCGGTGTTCATGGCGGGCGCAGTTGTGCAATGGCTTCGCGACGGTTTGGGTCTCCTTCGCAATGCTCGCGAAAGCGAACAGCTTGCACGCCAAAGTACCAGTCGCGGCGAGCCCTACCTGGTACCGGCCTTCGTCGGCCTGGGCGCGCCTTATTGGGATAGCGGAGCACGGGGAGCGCTCTTGGGCGTCACGCGCGGCACGAGCCGGGCAGACGTAGTGCGGGCGGCGCTCGACTCGATTGCCTACCAGGTGTGCGACGTGTTGGGCGCGATGGAGAAGGATACAGGGCGCCGGATAAGAGAGATTTCCGCAGATGGTGGCACGGCGGCCAACGACTACCTGATGCAGTTCCAGGCGGACGTAGCGGGCACGCGGATACGCCGTACGCGGCAGCGCGAAATGACGGCCTACGGAGCGGCATTATTGGCTGGGATGGCTGTCGGTCTCTGGCGATCGGCAGACGACTTGGCTGGGCTCGACCTGCGCACTGAGACTTTCACGCCGAGCATGACCTCGGCCCAGCGCAAACGGCTCCTCGCGGGATGGTACGAAGCTGTTTCGCGCGTTCGCTCACAACGCCAAGCTCCACGAAGGTGAGCCGAACGTGTTACCTTGAGTGGACCGAAATGGCGTCGTAGGATTTAAGTATGCGAAGCTTGCGGCATGTACGCTCCGCCGTGACGGTCATTGGCTGGCTTGTTGTCGCGACGCTGTGTTGTTCCCCGCTGGCCGAAGCAGGCTTCGTCTCGCTTTACGCGCCCGCGCGCTTTTCGCCGCAAGGGGCCGTCTATCTCGTTGCCTATGACGGTGGCTACACGCTTGACAAATCCCGAACCGATTCGCTGACCCAATATCTTCACACTCATCGCCTGCCGCTGGTCGGGGCTCAGGTGCTGAATGACGCGGCAGGCAACCGCCGCATCGTCCTGTGGGGTTTTGTTGCGACCCCATTCGGCAAGAAAGATGCCGTTACGAAAAGCCGGCGCTTTCTCCACGACTCTTCGGTCCAGGTGGACAACCGGATCGTTATTCGGCCCGAGCTGCTGGCTTCGAACCGCCCGTCCACGAGATCGGCACCGCCAAGTTCGTCATACGTTCCACCGTCGGTTGGCTCACTGAAAAGCTACGAGGGCCAATTCGCCGGCAATCAGCAGCAGTATCAGCAATATCAGCAGCAAGGCTCGCCAGATCTGCTGACAGCTCTGCTGCCATTGCTAGCCATCACCGGAGCGGCGGTACTGGGCGGCGTCGGCGGCGGTTACGGTTCGTTTGGTTTGCCCGGAACGTACGGATCTTACAGCCCTTACGGTCCTTATCAGCCTAATCCAGGCGCCGGGTATCCGTACGGCTCGTACCCATAAGGCACGAGTGTCCGTGCGCGGCGCGCCCGGCGTCGCTCGGACTCTGAGCCGGGCCGCGTGCGCGCACCATTTTCTTTGGGCGTTCTGACACAACCAGCTTGGGCGATGTCTGAAGCAAAGGATCTGTTGCCGCCGGCCCCGGACCTGGAGCGGTTTCTTAGCTGCCAGCATACCGATCCGCACTCCATTCTGGGGGCGCATCTTACGTCCGACGGCGTCGTCGTCCGCGCATGGCGCCCCGCCTGCGCCGCCATGACACTTCTTGGCAACGAGGGCGAGGTCTGGGCGATGGTTCGCCACAGCGGGACGGATCTGTTCCAGGTGCTCGTCGAGGACCGGCACGAGCTCTTTAGCTATTGGCTGGAGGCCGAACTTACTGACGGCCGGCGGCTTCGCTGCCGCGACCCTTACAGCTTTTCGCCATCCATGGGCGAACTTGACGTGCATCTCTTCGCCGAGGGCCGCCATCAGCGCCTTCATGAGGTGATGGGAGCGCATCGGCGCGCACTCGACGGCGTGTCGGGAACGGCGTTCTCTATGTGGGCACCCAACACCGTTTATGTGAGTGTGGTTGGCGATTTCAACGCGTGGAACGACCGGGCGCATCCGATGCGGCTTCTTGGCGGCTCGGGCATCTGGGAACTGTTCGTGCCGGAAGTCGAGGAGGGGGCGCACTACAAGTACTGCGTTCGTCTTAGAGACCAAACCTCGCGTCTCAAGGCCGACCCCTACGCCTGCGCTCTGGAGGTGCCGCCGGCCACCGCGTCGATCGTTTACAGTTCCAGGTACCGGTTCACCGACAGCCGGTGGATGGCGGAGCGGGCAGAGTCCGACGCGCGCACGCGCCCGATGTCGATCTATGAGGTTCATTTGGGCTCGTGGCGGAGGCATGCGGACGGCGCGATGCTCACCTATCGGGAACTGGCCGGAGAGCTGGCCGACTACGTCAGCGAGATGGGCTTTACCCATGTTGAACTGATGCCGGTCATGGAGCATCCGTTCAGCGGCTCATGGGGGTATCAGATAAGCGGGTATTTTGCTCCCAGCTCGCGCCAGGGCAGTCCTGACGATTTTCGCTTCCTGATCGACCATCTTCACCGCCGCGGCATCGGCGTGCTGCTCGACTGGGTGCCCGGGCACTTTCCGACCGACGAGTTCTGCCTGGGCCGTTTCGACGGCACTGCCCTCTACGAGCATCTCGATCCGCGCCTGGGCTTCCATCCCGACTGGAAGACCTACATCTTCAACTACGGCCGCCCGCAGGTGCGCAATTTCCTACTTTCGAGCGCGCTTTGCTGGCTGCGCGACTTCCACGCCGACGGGCTGCGCGTGGACGCGGTTGCTTCGATGCTCTACCTGGACTACAGCCGCCGCGAGGGCGAATGGATTCCAAACGTCTACGGCGGCAGGGAAAACCTTGAGGCGATCCGTTTTTTGCGCGAACTCAACCAGTTCGTATCGCGCCTGTGCCCCGGTGTCCTGATGGTAGCCGAGGAATCGACGGATTGGCCGGGCGTGAGCCGGCCGGTGGACGAAGACGGGCTGGGCTTTCAGTTCAAATGGGACATGGGCTGGATGCACGACACGGTGCACTATTTCAGCGCGGATCCGCTAATGCGCGAAGGGCGCCATCGCGACCTCACGTTCGGGATGCTTTATGCGTGGAGCGAGAATTTCATTATGCCCCTTTCTCACGACGAAGTAGTGCATGGCAAGGGGTCATTGATCGGCAAGATGCCGGGTACGCGGTCCGAGCAATTCGCTAACCTGCGGGCGCTCTTCGCGTACACTTGGGCGCGGCCTAGCAAGAAACTCGTGTTCATGGGCGGCGAGTTCGGGCAGCGGCGAGAATGGAATTTCGACGACGCGCTCGACTGGCGTCTGCTGGAACGCGAAGGCCACGCCGGTCTCAAGCGCCTTGTGCGCGACCTCAACGAAACCTATCGCCGCGAGCCGGCGCTC
>JAJYVB010000177.1 GCA_021792265.1 Deltaproteobacteria bacterium
GCTGCCTTCGCCCACCGCGCTTTCGACCCAGATCCGCCCGCCCATCAGCGCAACCAGGCGGTCGACGATCGCCAGCCCCAGCCCGCTGCCGCCGTATTTGCGCGTAGTGGACGAGTCCGCCTGGGTAAAGGAGCGGAAAATAACTGCAAGCTTTTCGGACGCAATCCCAACCCCGCTGTCGCGCACCGTAAACATCAGGCTGCCGGGCGAGCAGCCGTGCGGGTCACGGACGACGCTCAGGACGACCTCGCCTTCCTCGGTAAACTTGACCGCGTTGCCGACCAGGTTGACCAGTACCTGGCGCAGCCGGACCGGGTCGCCGACCAGCGCGGTCGGCACGTCGGGCGCGACGCGAACCGCCAGCTCGAGGCGCTTCTCATGGGCGCGCAAAGCGAAGCTGTCGGCCAGCTTGTCTACGATCTCGCCCAGATCGAAGTTGACCGATTCCAGGCTGAGGCGCCCGCTTTCGATCTTGGCGAGATCGAGAATGCTGTTGATCAGGTCGAGCAGCGCGTTGCCGTTCGAGATCGCGGTCTCCAGGTAACGGCGCTGTATCGGCGTGAGGGCGGTCTCCCATAGCAGGTCAGCCATTCCGAGTACCGCATTCATCGGCGTACGAATTTCGTGCGACATGCTGGAGAGGAATTCCGACTTGGCCCGGGATGCGGCCAGCGCCGCCTCGCGAGCGGCGCGCAACTCGTTTTCGGTGCGTTTGATCCTGCTGATGTCGCGGGTGAAGGAGACGATGCAAGGCTCGCCGTTGATATTTGTCACCGCAGCCGAAATGAGGCACGGAGCGACGGAGCCGTCGCGTTTGCGCAGGTTCGCTTCCATGTTGACGACACGTCCATGCTGGCGGATTAACCGCATGAACTCGCTCAATCGGCTGCTGTCAGCCCATAGCCCGAGATCCCTTGGGCTCTTGCCCAGCACCTCGCCGCGCTCAAAGCCGGCACCCTGGAAGCTGCGGCTGACGTTGACGTAGGCGCCGTCGGACAAGCGGTTGACCGTGATCGCTTCATGGCTCGTGTCCAAGATGCGCTCGAGCGCGGCTGCATGCTCGAGCAGCTTGCGCTCGGTCTCCTTGCGATCGGAAATGTCGCGCACAATGCATAGTACGCACGGGCGCCCGCCATGCTCGACCAGCGTGGCTGAGAGCAGGCAAGGGAGCGTGCCGCCGCGGCGGTCGCGGACCGCAGCTTCCATGTTGCGCACGGAACCTCTGGCGCGCACGCCGCGCATCAGAATGCGTAGTTGCTCGGGCGAGGTCCATAACCCAATTTCTGCCGGGCTGCGGCCGATGACCTGCTCGCGCGTGAACCCGTGAACGCGCAGGAACTCGCTGTTCACCTCGATGATGGCCCCGCGGTTGTCCGCCTCGGCCAGCGCCACCGGATCCATCATCGCGTCGAAGATCCCGCGCAACGCGGCCTCGCTCTGGCGTAACTTGCGCTCCGTCGCCTTCAGTCTGGAGATGTTGCGGCACGAACTAAGCACGCACTGCTCACCTCCGAAGGGGACGACCACTGCCGAGACGAGAAGGTCGATCACCTCCCCATTTCGGGTTACATTCGTTACCTCGATCCCCTCGACAAAGCCATGTTTCCTGACCTCGCGGAAGATCGCCTCGCGCTCACTCGGATCGTGCCAAAGGCCCAGTTCTACGGCGGTCTTGCCGAGTACCTCGTCTCGTGAAAAGCCACTCAGGTGGGTGAAGTGCTCGTTGACCTCGACGATCCGATCAGTCGCGAGGCTGGTGATGAGCCCCACGTCGAGGCTCCGCTCGAACATGAGGCGAAAACTTTCCTCGGCCGGTGCCGCCTCGTAAAAGTTTGCTCTTGCCTCATCCACCGCGCCGTTCCCCGATCCGATCCCTGATAGCCCCACGACGGTGTTCAGGGTTTCGCATTTCAGCCCAGGTGTCTGAGTAGAGGTTCGATCGGGCGACGCAGACTGCATCGGCCCCGCGACTTCAACGTCTATGGTTGCCTTCGCCATCGGGTCTTTTTAAAAGAGCTGGTACGCGCACAATTGCGATGCTTCTAATAGGAGCAAGCTCGATGCCCGTTGTCCCGGCGTTGGGACGCTGTCCGACCTAGTGCGATGGTGAGCTATGACAGGTCAGGCAGAGCGACAGCCGCATCGTGTGCCGTTGCGAGACTCCTAAAGAAACACCTGTAGGACATTCCGCGATATCCAGCAGGTTGGTGAAAAAGCTTTTTCACCAACCTGCTCCCCTCACTGTATTTTCTCCCAAGACGGCGAGAACTAAAGGAAGGAAGCCGTTTCTTCGCGGAGTGTTGAGCACGGATGCTTCTGCCACGTCGAAATCTCCGGTTTCTCAACACCCCGCTGGGGGGAACCTTGTCCGCCGGCATGCACCTGCGACAATCGCTGCTGACGAAACGTTAGCGTGGCTGGTATGCTCGAATGCCTATGAAACCACTACCTCATCGTTACGACGTACAAGCGCGCGGCGAAGCCACCGGCCCGGTAACACTTGAGTCGCCCGGCCTTGCCCCGCTGCGCAGCGGGCCGCCTCCTCATTTCGACGGACCCGGCGACGTATGGTCGCCCGAGACACTTTTTGTTGCCGCCGTCGCCGATTGCTTTATTTTGACGTTCCGCGGGGTAGCGCGCGCCTCCGCGTTTGCATGGAACCGCCTGCGGTGCGACGCGGAAGGCGTGCTCGCGCGTGTGGAAGGGCAGCTTCGGTTTACCGAAATTACGCTGCGCGCGCAGCTTGAAGTGCCGCCGGCTGCCGACACCGAACGCGCCGAACGGCTTTTGGAAAAGGCTGAGCGGTCCTGCCTGATAACTGCGTCGCTGCAGAGCCAGGTGCGCCTGGAAAGCCAGGTCGTGCGGGCGACCGTATAGCAGTGCATTGAGAAACCGGGAGATCTCGACACTTCAGAGAAATCGAACCGGGATTTTCGTTTTCTGAATTAACTGACCAATTTGGAGCTGTACGAGACGCTGGAGGCGGGCGAGGTAACCTACGCCATCCGCCTACCCGTCAACGACAACTTGGCGCGCAACATCACGGAGTTGCTGAAGCAACCGGTAGGCAGGCCCAGCTACAGACCGGCGGTCCGGTACCAGAGCTTTCTCTATCAGGCGGCAAGTTGGAAGATCGAGCCGCGGATGATGGCGAAGGTCGAGTCCCATTCCGGCGAGTTGTTCCCGCGCGTGGGGTTCATCTTTGGCTACTTCGATGCCAAGACGGGGGCAGGAGTGGTCAAAGAGCGTTGCAAGGAACGCCTTTGCGCTCAAAAACAAGGTCAAATTTAGGTTTGCGAAGCGCCGGATGCCTGTGCGAGTCTGGATCGGGATTTCAAAAGGAAATTCCGGAGAAGACCGCGACATTGATATAGAACGACCGCGGGACGCGGGTCGAAAACAGTTCAGCCAGAGTGGCAAAGATGTTGCAGTACGCGTCTAGCGCCGGCAGTTGCAAGGGCAGCTTCATCGACCGGTCCGCTTGCGCCGCGCCCAGCGGCGTGTCGGGCCGTTTGCTATCGGGCGGCGCGGGTCGCTTCGCTAGTCATGGAGTGGCTGGAACGTCGTTGCGGAAATCGGCGTAGCGGCGGTTGGGACGCACGGTTCACCGCGGTTTTGCTCCACTTCGCCGAAGCTAGCGCCGTGAGGTGAAACTCACCCTTAACGGACCGGCAGCGCAGAATACTCAACTACGAAGGAGAGGGGTCATGTCAGCCGAAGTCGCCAACCCCCCGTCGCGCCAGGAAACACGTAAGTCGGCCGCGAAAAGACGTGTTCCGCAAAGCAAGCGCGGCGCCATCTATCGGGACATTCGCGAATACCTGGCCGAACTCGAAAGGCGAGACCTCCTGATTCGGGTCAAGCGACTCACGAACAAGGATACCGAAGTAATGCCGCTGGTCCGCTGGCAGTTCCGCGGTCTCGATCAGGCGCAACGCAAGGCCTGGCTTTTCGAGAACCTGACCGATTCGCGCGGACGCAAGTTCGATGGGTCGGTCGGTGTGGCGCTCGACGGCGCCTCTGCGCAGGTTTATGCGGCCGCAATGGGCTTGAACTCACCGCAAGATATCATCAAAAAATGGCTCGACGCCCAGGAGCACCCCATTCACCCAGTTGAAGTAAGCCGCGATAAGGCGCCGGTCAAAGAGGTTGTGATTACTGGCAAGGAGATCGTCGCCGGTGGCGGGATCGACAAATTCCCGGTCCCGGTCACAAATCCCGGCACCGATGCTTCAGCCTATTTTAGTTGCCCCGTCTGGATCACGCGCGACCCCGAGACCGGCGTCTACAACGTGGGAACGTACCGGGTCATGCTCAAGGCAGCCGATCGCGCGGGCGTCATGATCGTGACCGGCCAGGACGGCCGGATCCATTGGGAAAAGGCGCGCGCACTGGGCCGGCCGCTCGAAGCAGTACTGTGCCTTTCGCCGGTGCCGGCACTGTCACTTTGCAGCGTGGCCAAACTGCGGCAGCCTGAATATGAGGTGGCCGGCGCTCTAAATGGCGCGCCGCTGGAACTCGTGAAGGCGGAGACGGTTGATCTTTTCATTCCCGCTACGGCAGAGATCGCCATCGAGGGGCATCTCCGCACCGATGTCCTTGAGATGGAGGGGCCGTTCGGGGAATACGGCGGATATACCGGCGCGCAGGATTATCACATCATATTCGAGGTGAGCGCGATCACACATAGGCGCCACCCGATCCTGCAGGCCTTCATCAGCGAGATGCCGCCGAGCGAGAGTTCATGCATCCGAAAATTCGGCTTCGAGGGTTCGCTGAGGCGTGAACTCGCGGCGAAGGTGCCGAGCCTCGTGGGCGTTAATCTGTTCGAAGCCATCGGCGGCAGCCTGCAGGTCCTGGCGATCTCGCTGAAGCGCAAACCGGACGCGGGAGAGACCTGGGCCGCGCTGCGCAGCGCGGCCTCATCCATGAACATTCCAGGCTACAAATGGATTATCGCGGTCAACGATGATATCGACATCACGGACATCGAAAGCGTTTTCTGGGCAATGGCGTGGCGGGTTCAGCCGCACCGTGACATCCAGATTATGCGTGGCCGGCCGACGGATCTCGACCCCTCGGCTGCACCCGTGGATTCAAAGTTCACCGACCGTGTCTATCCTGATGGCCTTGGCGGCTCGCAGATTCTCATCGACGCTACTATGAAATGGCCCTATCCACCCGTAAGCCTGCCGACTCGCGAGCACATGGAGCGTGCGCGGGCGATCTGGGAGGAACTGGGGCTGCCCAAGCTGACGCCTCGCGTGCCTTGGTTCGGATACGAGTTGGGCTTCTGGCCCGAAAGCTGGGACAGGGCCACAAAGCTGACGACCGCGGGTCGTTATTTGGAGGTCGGCAGCGAATTGCGCGCGCTGCGCACGAAAGCGTCCTATTGTGACACTGGGATCGTCGAGGCGCCCGAAAAAGAATAGCTTTCACACAGTGCCCGACCGCGTGGCGTCTTGCCCGCGATAGTGAACCGTTACCCGGGCCGAAAACCGGGCACCGTGTCACTCCGAGCTGCGCGCCAGCTCCGGCCGTCGTCGGTCAAGACCTCGAGTTTGCGGATGCCCGTTAAGGCTCGACATCCGGCTGAGAGAGGCCACGCAGCGACGCGCGCCTAAGGCGCTTAACGATCTTCCAGTAGGTCGCTCAGCGCAAGCTCTCCCAGCGAGCGGTCACGCGTGCCACGCAGCGAGTCCAGCAGCGCCTCGATTCGGCGGTCGCCGTCGCGGGCGATGGTATCTGGAGGGTCAACCGCGCCAAGCAGCTCCGCGATCGGAATTTGCGCCGCGCTTCGGGCAAGAAAAAGTCCGGAGCTCTGGCCTTGCCGCGATACGCTATCCTGCTCTGGGATTTCAACCATTATGCCGGCGGTTTTGAGCGCGTCGATCGCCGGTCCGATAGCGTGGGCGTTCGCGCCTGCCTCCTGAGACAGCGACTCCCGGGTCACCATTGAACGCCGTCCGCTCATCCGCTCGGCGGCCCGCAGTGCTGCCAGCAGGACCGCGTAGCACGTCAAATCGCTTCCTAGAGCCAGTCCGGCTTCGCCCACGTCGGTACGCATGGAGCTGGCGACGAGTTCGCCGCCGAACAGCACAATCAGCCAACTCATGTAAATCCAGGTGAGGATGATCGGGACGACGGCCAGGGCACCGTAAATCGCTTTGTCGCGCGCGATCCCGTACTGGAAGTGGACGAAACCCCATTGGGCGACGGTGAGCATGATGCTTGCCGCGAAAGAACCGGCCGCGGCCGAACGCCATGGAACGCTGCGGTTTGGGAAAAAAACATAGAGGAAAAAAATCGCGGCCCAAGTCATCAAGCACGCGTACGCTCCGCCCGTGACCGCAGGGAGCGGCGTATGGTGCAGCAGGGCGCCGCGTCCGGCTGCTACCGTCACTGCCACAATTGGCACCGTAAATGTGACGCTCACGTAGTCGGCTACTTTGCGCGTCAGGCTTCGTTCGCCGTCCACCATGAAAATCGCGTTGAACGCCTGTTCCACGGTCCCCATGGTGGCGATTACCGTTATTATGAGCGCCGCGGCACCAACCGAGCCCAGTGCCCCGGCGTCGACGTTGGTTACCATCGCGAGCAGGCGCTCGGTCATGTCTGGTGCAGCGGCCGTCAGGTAGCGCTCGACGAACGGACGCATCCTCTGCACCCCGCCAAAGTAGCTCACCACCGAGAGCATCAGGGCGAGGACCGGCACCAGCGACAGTCCTGTCGTGTAGGTGAGTGCTGAAGTCCAGAGCCAACCTCTATCGCGCTGGAAATTGCGCATTGCCGATGCGACAGTCCGTACCGGCTCGTGCTTAAGCAAGGCTGGCCAAAACGCCGTCCGGCCGACCTCGGCGCTACGGGAAAGTTGACCCGCCAGCCGCTCGCGTATCCCGGGTGCGCTCATCGAACCGCGGTCCACTAGCTAAAATTATTGGAGCGAGACCTCACGTGTCCACCGCCAAACTTACTGCCGGTTGGACGATTTAGCGTCTC
>JAJYVB010000178.1 GCA_021792265.1 Deltaproteobacteria bacterium
AACTCAAGATGAAAGTCGCGGTTGTCGAACGCGACAGCCCCGGCGGCGTGTGCCTCAACTGGGGATGCATTCCGTCCAAGGCGCTGCTCAGCTCGGCCGAGGCGATGGAAACGGTGCGCGGGGCGGCCAAGGAACACGGCATCGAGGTGGGCGAAGTTCGCGTTGACTTCAAGCGCGTCATCGCGCGCTCTCGCGTGGCCGCTACTAAGCTGTCGCGCGGCGTGCGCTTCCTGCTGCGCAAGAACCACGTCGATCTTTACGAAGCCGAAGGCCGCCTCGGCGGACCTCACACGGTCGAGCTGGCGAAGTCACCCGTCTACCCCGCTCCATCCGTGTCGGCGATCGAGGCCGACCGGATTCTCCTCGCCACCGGGTCCACCGAGCGGCTGCTGCCCGGTATGACTGTCGGCAACGGCGTGCTTACCAGCCGGGAGGCACTTGAATACGACCAGCTTCCGAAACGCGTTGTAATCGTTGGCGCTGGCGCGATTGGCCTTGAATTCGGCTATTTCTATCGAGCTTTCGGAACCGAAGTTACCATCGTAGAACTGGAGTCGCAGATGTTGCCCGGGTGCGACGCGGAGGTCGCCGAGGAAGTGCGTCGGGCTTTTACCAAGCGGGGGGTCAAGACGCTGCTAAACCACGGTTACCGGGCGATCGAGCGCGATGCTGGCGCGCTTACGGTAGTGGTCGAAAGCGCCGGCGCGCAGCAGCGGCTCGCGGCTGAGGCCGTGCTGGTTGCCGTAGGCCGCCGGCCGCTCAGCGCCAATCTGAATCTCGAAAGCGCCGGGGTCGAACTCGGCCGAGGCGGCTGGGTGAACGTCAACGAGTCCTTCCAGACCACTTGCCCCTCGGTTTATGCCATCGGCGACCTATGCCGTCCGCCGCTGCTCGCTCATAAGGCCTCGGCTGAGGGGATAGCTGCCGTTGAGATGATGGCAGGAGTACGAGAGCCGGGGTTCGACCTGGCCAACGTGCCGACATGCATCTACTGCGAACCCGAGGTCGCGATGGTGGGCATTAGTGAGCAGGTCGCAAGCGAGCGAGGGCTAGACGTCAAGGTTGGCAAGTTCCCGTTACGTGCCAACGGCAAAGCGGTTGCGGTCAACGAAGTTGAGGGGTTTGTGAAAATCGTCGCAACGCGCGAGTTCGGCGAGGTCGTCGGATGTCAGATTGTAGGGCCGCACGCAACCGATCTCATTTCAGAGGTCGTGCTGGGCCGCGCGTTGGAAACGACAGCCGCGGAAATCGGCCGTGCCATCCATCCTCATCCGACGTTTTCCGAGGCAATCATGGAAGCGGCTCTGGCGGCCGAGGGCGAAGCGATAAACATTTAGCCGCGGTCGTGCTGCGCCTACGGAGCGCATGCTCACTTGGAATCGAAGTCAGGCACAAAGCTGCTGCGCGTTGTGAGGCTGGGAACCCTCGAATACGAACGCGCCCTTGAGTTGATGGAAAGGCTTGTTGCTGCCCGGCTTTGTGAGGCCGTTCCCGATACGCTGCTGCTACTGGAGCATCTCCCCGTATATACCTTAGGCAGAGGCGCCAGTGAGCGGCACGTGCTGGCGCTACCGCCCCAGGTTCCACTCTATCGCGTCTCGCGCGGTGGCCAGGTGACGTTTCACGGCCCCGGCCAGTTGGTGGGCTATCCGATCCTGGGACTCGAAGGCGCCGAGCGCGACGTTCTGCGCTACCTGCGCAAGCTAGAGCAGGCGATCATCGCTGCGATGGCGGAAGCCGGAATCGCGACAGCGCAGCGCGCCGGTTTCACCGGCGCATGGTGCGGCCAGCGCAAGCTAGCGTCGATCGGGGTGGGCATCCGCAAGTGGACGACCTTCCACGGCTTCGCGCTGAACGTCAGGACCGACCTGACCTTTTTCGACGCAATAGTGCCTTGTGGCCTCGAAGGCGTGAGGATGACTTCGGTTGCCGAGCAGGGGCGACCTGACCTTTCGGTGAACGAAACCGCCACTCTGGTCCGGGACGCGTTCTGCCGCATCTTCGGTTTCGAAACAGTGGATGACCAGCAAGCCGCGGATAACCCGGTTGACTTGGCGACAGTGGGGCTGCAAGCTCGAAACTAATGACGGCTGGACGGCTTCATCCGGACTGGATCAAGGTCCGGGCACCGATTTCGGAAGAGTTTTCACGCACCCGGGCACTGGTCAGCACGCTTAAGCTCCATACGGTGTGCCAGGAGGCCAACTGTCCGAATATCGGCGAGTGCTTCTCCCACAGGACGGCGACTTTCATGCTGATGGGCGACGTATGCACGCGCAATTGTCCTTACTGCGCGGTGGCTCACGGCAAGGTCCGGCCGCTCGACCCTGACGAGCCGCGCCGCATCGCCGAAGCTGTAACGCGCCTTGCGTTGCGCCACGTCGTCGTCACGTCGGTTAATCGCGATGACCTTCCGGACGGGGGTGCGGAGCATTTCGCCCGCACCGCGAGCGCAATCAAAGAGCATTTCCCAATTGCGCGCATCGAGGTTTTAGTGCCGGACTTCAAGGGCTCGCACCGAAGCGTCGAGACCGTGGTCGCGGCACCCGTGGACATCTACAATCACAACCTCGAAACCGTACCGAGCCTCTACCGAAAGGTGCGACCGGGCGGCCGTTATCCGATATCGCTTGGCGTCCTGCAGCACGCTAAAGAAACGGCGCGGCGAACCGACCGTACCCTTCTGACAAAGGCGGGCGTAATGCTGGGCCTGGGTGAGCCGCGCGATGAACTCCTCAAAGTGATGGGCGACCTGCGCGCAGTTGAATGCGACATCCTGACCCTGGGCCAGTATTTGCGCCCCACGCAGGACCATCTACCAGTGGTCCGCTACGTCCCCCCGGCCGAATTCGCTGAGCTGGCCGAAATCGGGCGAGCAATGGGTTTTCGGCACGTCGAGTCGGGCCCGCTGGTCAGAAGCTCCTATCACGCCTGGCAGCACGTCAACTGAGTTGCGGTCACCCCGTGACCGCGCTATTGGCCCGGTCAGCCGGCATCGAGACCGCAGCACCTAGCGTTTGAATCCGGTGAGAAGCGGCCAGCGTTGCGCTGTGGTTGCATCGTGCTGCAGCCATGCAACGCCGTGCGGTTGCCAAGCCCGAGCATTTGAGCCCGGTCGGCCTGCATCCGCCAGCCGGGCCTGGCGCGAAACGCCGCAAAGTTCAGCCTTGCCAAGGGAACTGCCCGGCCCAGGCTAATCAGACCCCTGCCCACACCGGCATCACAGGAACTTGGAACGACCCTTGCTCTCGTTTGGCTGCGGAGAGGGGCGCAAAGTCCCTGGTGATTATTATGAATGTGCGCTTAGAGGAGCTGCGAAAGTTGCTGCTTCAGTCAGGCCCCTCGGTTATCCATGTGCCTAAAAAAACTCCGGAGAAAGCGCATGAAACAGGGGATCCGGCCTTCGTGGTCTTTAAAAACTCTCCGGCGAAGGGGGATGAGGGCGTGAGCGCTTCACTGACCGGCCGAGTGCTGAACTACGTATCGTCGGAATCCGAGACTGAAGAGACAACCGCAGATAACCCGTACACGCTGGCTCTGGCAGTGAGCAAGGTGTTCGAGCCGGCTTCCGGCTTCAGGGATCGGCTCGACGAGCTTATGAAAGCGGCCGACGAAATGGAACGTCTCATCGAGTCGTCGTCGCTGGCGTTGGGGGCGGTGCGAGAGTTTCATGACCGCATCGAGACGATTGCTAATGTCCTCGCTCCAATGAAGTCCGTCGAGCGCGAGGTGGCGCGCCTTGCCCAGAATTTCGTCCCTATGAGGGACCTGCACGAGAAGCTAGGCCAAGTGACGCAGGCGTTCGATGACAACCTGACTGAGATGGCTCGATGCCTGGAACCGGCGCGCAGGCTGCAGGCCAAGGTCGAGCAGCTCTCCGAGGGCTTTAAGTCACTCTCTGCTTTGCAGGAGCGCTTTTCCAAACTCGCCGAAACCTTTCGCGCCTCGGCTCGCATGGCGCCCGTGCCGAACGCATAGAGCTGCGTTGCCGGCAAGCCTTCACGGAAACTCGCGGACGGCCCGGGCCTAATCCGAACGGCCGCCCTTGTGCCGCCTTAGCTGACCACGACCACCCTGATTTTATAGTGGCCTGTCATAGTGCGGCCGTCGGAGCCGCACCACTACGCAGCTTGCGCGCGTTGAGCGCCTCGAAGAACGCGTCGATCCGTCCTTGGAGCTGCGCCTCGGAGACCACCCGCCGGTCAACCAGATCGGACTCGATGTAAAGCGACGGGATACCGTAAGCCTCAGTGACCGCGAGGCGTGCGTCGGCGAGCCCCGTCGAGGCTGTCCGACAGCTTTTCATTGCGTGGAAGACGACGCCGTCGGCGTGTAACCGTTCGACAGCCTGCGGTATCAGCCGATCGATGAAGAAGAATTCGCCGACGCCTCCGCGTATCACTGTACGCAAAAGTCCCTCGGCCAGGCTTTCGACCGGCCGGTCAAGATCGTACTCGAAGTCCACATGGAAACCGCCCGAAGGCGCCCCCAAATACGTGGAAGCAACAAACACCGCCCCCCACTTCGTGAACATCTCGAGAAACCGCCGGAAGATCGGGTAGCACGGCAAGCCTACGTAGACCAGGCGATGTTTCTCTTCCGTCACGGTCCCGATGCCTTGGGCGGCCTTGTAGGCGAGTTCTTCCGAGAGTTCTTCCAGGTAGCGCGTTCCTCGCGGATCGCCGCGCAGCGCGTTTGCCACACCGAGGTAAATTGTGCCGTCGCCGAGGGCGTTGAACGGTGCGGGAACGTGGCTGTTCAGTTTGAGGATGCGCCTCCAGGCGGCGCTCATCCGGTTGGTTTCGGCGAGGCTCTTGCGCAGCCGGTCGATGTCGAACTTGCGGCCGCTCACTCGCTCGCACACGCCAATGAGTTCCTTGAGCTGGGCCTCGACGTAGCGACGGTCGATTTCGAAGCTGGCATCGCTGCGCATCTGCAGCGCATCGACCGTACGCCATCCCGGAAGGTCCAGCGTGAAAAGCGGAGCGGCGTTCATGCGCTCCCAGATCTCGGCCCACTTGATATACGTGTTGCAGGTGTTGGATGCGATAATCAGGTCGGGCTTGGGGATGCAACCCATAGGATGTTCGCCGCCGCGAAGTTGCAGGCCAACGTCGATGCGGACATAGCCGCAGATGTCGGCAGAGTAACCGTAGTCCTCCGCCTTGACCATGTAATCCAGCTCGGCGCGGCGTATTGCGGCCTGAAGGGCGTTGATCTCGGGGAATGAGACATTGAAGTCGAACGCCCGCAGCAGCTCCGCCAGGCTCGCCATCACGAACACGTAAGCCGTCTTCCGGCCAGCCTGCTTTGCGTCACTCACTTCCGCAAACCACTCACGAAACAGGCGCGCTCCCTCGCTGGCTCCTCGGCCTAAAAGTTGGCTCTGGTCGTTTTCCTCGGGCATCGGCTTCTCCTTCCCATCGCTCCTGCCATAGCTATGAACGCAGACAACGCAGCATCGAGCCAGTTACGATATCACAGGCCAAATCCGGCACAATTGCCACCCTTCCCTTGCTCCAGCTCCGCCGCGTTGGCTTACCGTCAACCCAATCTGCGCCGGGCGCCTATTACAGCGTTTGGCGCCGGTCGAACATCCGGCGCGCCTTGAATTCGGTCTTGGGAAGCGTGCCCGGGGCGACCAGCTTGACTTGCGGTCGCAGCTCGCACTGACGCTGGATCTCCTCGGCAATGCGCCGCGCCAGCCGTTCGGAGTCCTCGGCCGTAGCCACCCGTGTCTCGGCAATCACGATAAGCTCGTCCAGCGCGCCACGCCGTTCCAGAACGATCTGAAACTCGTCGGCCAGCTCCTCGAAGCCCCGGATGATCTCCTCCAACGCCGAGGGGAAAAGATTGAGCCCCCGCACGGTCAACATGTCGTCCGCCCGCCCTACGCATCCCCCGCGCGCCCGCGCCAGCGTCCGCCCGCATACGCAGCGCTCATGGTCGATAACCGTGAAGTCGCCCACCAAAAACCGAAGCTGCGGCGAGCCTTCCGAAGCGAGCGAAGTCACCACCGTCAGGCCGCGCTGGCCGTAAGGCACCGGCTCCATAGTGTCGGGGTCAACCGTCTCCCAGATTCCGAGGTCCTCGGGCAGATGGTCCGAAACCACGTCGAGCTTCACCCCTTCGGCGCACGTGTAAGCGCAGCAAGCCTGTACCAGCTCGGTGCAGCCGTAGCAGTCGTGAAGTTCGGCGTCCCAGGTGTCCTCGATACGGCGGCGGGTGGCAGGAATGCCGGAGGCGGGCTCGCCGGCGCAAATCAGTTTCTTAACCGAGCTTTGGCGCGGATCCAACCCCTGCTCGCGCATCGCCTGCGCCAGATGCAGTGCGTACGAAGGAGTCGCCACCAGCACCGTTGGTTTGAACATTTCGATGAAGAGCACGCGACGCTGCGTCGGCACGCCCCCGGGTATGATCTTGCCGCCGAGGGTTTGGACCCCAAGATGCATCGCCCAAAAAAAGACGTGTGGAGTGTAGGTTGTGCAGGTCAGCGCCACGTCGCTCGCGCGCACGCCCTGGGCGTAATTCATGCGAGCCGAAGTAACCGACCAGGTTCGGCAGTCGAGGTGCGTCATACGCACCGGGCGCGGCGCCGCGGTCGTTCCCGAAGTGGTGAAAATGAACCAGCCGCGCTGGCGCCAGTCCGCTTCGCTCAGCGGCGAATAGCCGCCCCAGGGCGGATGGGCCGCCAAATCGCGCCCCATCTCCTGCTTGGTGGTGATGGGAATCTTGACCAGGTCCTTAAGCGACTTGATGTCCGAAGGGCGCAGTTTCGCCGCGCTAAGCTTAGCGTGATAAAAGGCGCTGTGCTCGTACAGGTAAGGGAGCAGGGCCGCTAGTTTCTCGCGCTGCAGCTCCTCGATCTCGGCGCGCGGCGCGGTCTCGAACTCGGGCATCCAGTACCGGTCGTTGGCGGGACGGCTGCGCCCGGCGACGTACTTTTCCAGGATCGCGACCCAGCGGTCGCGCGCCGACAGGCGGC